>JBGTLS010000458.1:0-1904 GCA_041744015.1 Cryomorpha sp.
CGGTCCATGGATCGGTACTGTATGGCTTCCGCCAAATGGGCCGTTTTGATTACTTCCGAGCCTTCGAGATCGGCGATGGTGCGGGCTACTTTCAGAATGCGCGCATAACTTCGGGCCGAGAAGCCGAGCCTGTCAACAGCATTTTTCAGCAGGGCTTCACCTGAAGAATCAATTTCGCAATGCAACTTCATCAATTTTGGCGAAAGCTGGGCATTGCAGTGGATGTCTTTCACCTGCTGGTAACGGTCTGTCTGGATTTCGCGTGCTGCGATCACCCTCGCCCGGATGGCATCTGAATGTTCGCCTGTTTCCCTATTGCGCAATTCTTCAAAAGCCACAGGATTCACTTCAATGTGAAGGTCGATGCGGTCCATCAGCGGTCCTGAAATTTTCGCAAGGTAGCGCCTTACGGCAAATTCGCTGTCGGCCGATTCCCCGGGTTTGAAGAAATCACCGCTCGGGGAGGGATTCATCGAAGCCACGAGCATAAAAGACGAAGGGTAATCCACCGAAATCTTGGCGCGGGAAATTGTTACGATACGATCTTCAAGCGGTTGACGGAGCACTTCGAGTACGGCTCTTTTAAATTCCGGGAGTTCGTCGAGGAATAAAATCCCATTGTGGGCAAGCGAAATCTCCCCAGGTTTGGGATTGCTGCCTCCACCGACGAGTGCCACGTCGCTCACCGTGTGGTGCGGACTGCGGAATGGCCTTTCCGTGATCAGGGCGGTATTTGCCGGAAGGATGCCAGAAACAGAATGAATTTTTGTGGTTTCCAGTGCTTCTTCCAAAGTCAGCGGCGGCAATATTGTGGGAATTCGTTTGGCCAGCATGGTTTTTCCGACTCCGGGAGGACCGATCAAAATAATGTTGTGGCCTCCCGCCGCAGCAATTTCCAGCGCGCGTTTCACATTTTCCTGGCCTTCACATCGCTGAAGTCTAAGCCGTGGCCATTTGCGGAATAGGCAAAAGCTTCATTGAGGTCCACGACCACGGGCGAAATTGACCCCGGTTTTTGAAGCACGTCGATGGCTTCGAGGATGTTTTGCACACCAAATACATCTATTCCATCCACTATAGCAGCTTCACGGGCGTTGTCCATGGGAAGAATAAATCCTTTGTATCCTTCTGTGCGCGCCTGAATCGCCATGGGCAAAGCACCTTTGATCGGTTGAACACTACCATCGAGGGATAGCTCACCCATGATGAGGTATTTTTCGATGTCGGGCGCTTCGATTTGTCTGCTTGCCGCCAGAATGCCCAAAGCCAGCGGGAGGTCGTATGCAGATCCTTCTTTTCGGATATCCGCAGGAGCCATGTTGATGGTGATTTTTTTGATCGGCAGGCGATAACCTGTGTTGCCAAGTGCGGCATCAATGCGTTGTTGGCTTTCTTTTACGGCGCTGTCGGGAAGCCCTACGAGGAAAAAGTTTACGCCTTTATCAATATTTACTTCTACAGTGATCGTGATGGCATCGACTCCATACACCGCACTGCCAAATGTTTTTACGAGCATAGCATGACGGATAGAAAGTTGAATGTAATCATTTTAGCCTGTTTGATCACAAACACTGAAGCAAGATTTTCGCGGGGAGTTTGTAATTCGTTCCCGAAAAATCTTCCAAACCCTTATCCGGCAAGAGCAATTCTCGTTTTCTGAAAGGGCTCACTGAGCCGTTTCCCGCTCGATGAAATCAATCAAACTGTGGATAACTTTGATGTGTATTTCCTGGATGCGGTCGGCATACCCGGAATGGGGAACCCGAATCTCAACGGTGGCAAGTCGGGCGAGTTCGCCCCCATTTTTTCCCGTAAGGGCTACCACATGCATACCTTTGGAAAGCGCAGCTTCTGCGGCCCTTACCACATTTGGCGAATTGCCGCTGGTGCTGATACCAAGCAGA
>JBGTLS010000459.1:0-2665 GCA_041744015.1 Cryomorpha sp.
AAAGTGTAATGCGTAAGCCGGTGCCAGATGGATCCTGGCGCAACGCCCAAATCCAGCCATTCAAAAGGCATCCATGAAAAAAACTTCTGAAAAATCAGGTTGCCACCCACAAGACAGGCGATGAATACCGCGGCGAGCAGCAGGTAAAGGAAAAATGCCTGCCTGCGTTGCGTTTCGGTGTGGGTGGAAGTACTGACGACCATTTTCAGTGTTCAATAACCATGTTATGGTTGCAAAAGTTTTGTTTTATCGATGAAGTTGCAAGCTTATCATTTGTGTTGTTTGTGCGTCAACTTTAAATCTGTCGTCAGTCCGGAATCCCACCACCCAGCAAATATCTTTTCCGGAAAGTAATACATAAACGCGTTCTTTTTCGGGAACGGACAATTTCAGGTCTGTAAGGTAGTCGCTGATTTTTTTTGAACCCGCCATGCCATAAGGCACAAATCGATCGCCCGATTCCCAGATGCGCAGGGTGAGTGGAAAATGTAATTTCTGGATATCGAGGAAAGCCTTTTTAGTATTCGATGTGTCCAGATTTTCAGAAAAATTTTCCAGTTTCCAGCTCAAATTCAGGGGCTCTTTAAAAGCACCGGTTGGCTCGTGAATTTGAATGGCCTCTATGGATCTGGTTGCGGAAGTCGCAAACACAAAAAAATCCCGGTCGCGAAATACCCGGTACCGTTTGCCTATCAGCATTTTTCCCGATTGGCCTTGCGCCAAATTTTGTAAGGATGTTAGCTGATCTGGCTCAAAATCCCATGCGTCGGTAACGTATTTTCCCAGTGCGGGAAAAGTCCATAATTGTTTTGCAGCGTGAATTGAAATACGGAAGGATTCATCAGTTTGATGTTCCGTATTCATTTCAATAAAATCCTGGGCTGATTTTTTCAGCCATTCATCGGCTTCCGCTAAATATTGAATCGATTTAGCGGCATTTTCATTGGCTTCAGGCGCAATTTTTTCGAATTCCTTCGCCAACCCATGGCGGACGCGGTTGCGCAGATAATCATCTGTTTCGTTGCTGAGGTCTTGTCGCCAGGTGATGTGTTCAGATATTGCGTAAGTCTGAAGTGCTCCTTTCGGGAAATGTAGCAAAGGCCGCATGATATAACCATTGCGCATGGGGATGGATTTCAATCCTTTTAAACCCGCGCCTCGCTGTAAATTGATAAAAAAAGTTTCGATTAGATCGTCCTGATGGTGGGCTGTGAAAAGAAAATCAAACCCTTGGGTTTTCATCATTGAATCAAACCAGTCATAGCGCAATTTGCGTGCTTCAGCCTGAACTCCGTCTTTTACCAGGGACTTGTCAATAGGCAGATTTTTGGTGAAAACCGGAACTTTCAATTTTGTGCAAAGTTCCTGGACAAACCTTTCGTCGGCATCACTCTCATTTCCGCGCAGTTTGAAATTGATATGGGCTGCGGATACATTGAGACCTGCTTTAGCCGAAAGGTGAAGCAGCACCACAGAATCCAAACCACCACTTACCGCTACCAGAATTTTCTGGTCCGCATCCACTCCCATACTTGTGAGCACATCACGAAACAGTTGCAGTAAATTCATTTTCGGTGGTGGCTATTTCAAGTGCCTGCATGAGGGCGCGGGCTTTGAGTTTGCATTCTTCGTATTCCTTTTCTGCGGTGGCCCCAATGGTGATGGCACTTCCTACCGAAAAGGCGACAGACCCGGCAGATGCGTTGTAATACAGTGTCCGGATCATCACATTAAAATCGAAATCACCATTCGGATCCATCCAGCCAAAAGCGCCGGCATAGGCTGTGCGCTTGAAGTTTTCATGGGTTTCAATGATTTGCATGGCGCTTATTTTCGGGGCGCCGGTCATGGAACCCATGGGAAAACAGGCCCTGATGCTATCCCATGAATTGTATTTCTGGTCGCGTTTTGCCGAAATGGTGCTGATCATATGGTGCACCGTTTTGAAACTGTAGATACCAAAAAGCTCGTCGACTTTGACAGATCCACGCGCTGCTATGCGTGACAAATCGTTGCGCACCAGGTCGACAATCATCACGTTTTCGCTTTGTTCTTTGGGATCCTCGCGCAATTGCTGTTTGAGTGCTGCATCGATCACTGCATCTTCTGATCGGCGGATGGTGCCTTTAATGGGTTGCGAAATCAGGGTTTCGCCTTCCTGCTTCAGGAAGCGCTCGGGAGATGCGCAAAGCACGTAGTGGGTGTCAAGTCTGGCGAAGACCGAAAGCGGTGCTTTTGTGAGCTCATGAAGTTGCAGGAACTTTTGCAACGGTGAGAAATACTTTACTTTTCCCTGGAATTGAAAGCAGAAATTGGCTTCGTAAATATCTCCCCGCTGAATATGATTTTTCAGGGAATGAACTGCCTTGATGTATGCATCTCTTGTAGTCGTAGGCCTTACCGAAAAAGCACCAGGACGTGGAAATGGAATCTCACGAATCGTTTCAGCTGCCTCTTGTGCCAACCGGATCAACGTTTCAGAATTGCTTTCAAATCGAATCTCATCACCGTCCACGTAAATCCAGATCTCCGGTTCAAAAAAAACCGCTTCGGGCATTCCGGTAAATTCGGGATTATTCGAATGCACGTTTTCAATATCGTTTTTGAGATCGTATCCCAGATAACCGGATATGCGTGTTTTGCTGGCTTTCTGAAATTCTTCCAG
>JBGTLS010000460.1:0-5090 GCA_041744015.1 Cryomorpha sp.
CTTTTGAAGATTCATACGAATCCAAAAAGCTCCGGGTGGCGTTTAATTACAAATCGCAGGGTGATTGGGATCAGCTTGATCTGGGTGGTTTTTTCACCATGTCCAGATTTAACTTTGGTCTTTGGTACAGGGGTTTACCCACCAAGTCGTACGCGCCCGGATATGCCAACCACGAAGCCATTGTGGCGATGGTGTGAATGGAAGCCACGAAGCATTGGTTGATAGGGTACAGTTACGACATCTCCATCAGTCGCCTGGCAGGCCATTCCGGGGTGCGCACGAAATCGCGCTGGTATATGAGTATGGTTCGAAAAAGAAAAAGAAACGCAGGGTTGTACCATGCACAAAATTCTGATGGGATTTTTCAGGACGTTCTAAGGCAATCAAGACCCTGCGTTTTCAAGATACAGGCTACTATTCAATGCGTGATGCCTGTTTGTCGTTCTTTTTACTTTCAATTAATTTTAGCGGCATTCATTCAGAATTTATTATGAAACGTATCATATCCACATTGACCCTTCTAATCACACTGTTTTTGGCATATGCAGGGCATGCCCAGGTTGTGGAATAGAAAGTATTTAACGATGCAAGGACGATTAGATTATATGTAAATGACGCCACGGAAAGTGAAGCAATTAATCGATTTATAGCATTCATAAATAAGACAAGCTGGACTGTTCAACCATCATCCAAACAAAATGTAGTTGGACATGTCGAACAGGGTGTTGACACCCTACGTACCGATACAGGATCACTGTTTGACGTTATGATGGGTGAGTTTCAAGGTCAGCTTGAATTTTATGCATACAGGGATACATCCAATAAAATTTATATTGCTGTAAGCGGTTACGCTTCAACTTCAATCTGGGGAGGCTCAGAAAAATCAAAAATGCAAAAAGGAGGACAAGACACAAACTGGTCTCAACGCGCTATGTTTAAGCAGGTGAACAAGCATTTGTCAGGTTATCCGAACGTTAACCTTAAACTTTATACGTCTGAATAAGGAGGCGGCCCATGCGAATAATAGACAAAACGTGGATCAGGCTTTTGTGGTGCTAAGTTAAGCGGTGCTTCCTCCTCCGGCGGGCAGGTATGAAATCAGTACGTAGTTCAGTCGTTGAGATCACTCATCCCAAAAGCATACATAAAACTAATCTCCTTTCGCTCCTGATGGTTCTCTTTCCATGCATCTTCCATGTGACTGAGCGCTACGATGTCGTTGGTGGGGGTGTCCTTGAATCTCCGGGCTATTGTGTTTAGCGTTTCAAGTTCTTTCTCCGTAAAGAGGGTGGGGTTGAAAGGCCGGTCATTTCGCACTTTGAATTTTTCGCCGACATATCCGTTCTGGAAATGGACGTATTCAATATCGAATGCATCTTTCCTGGCCAGGTACTCGAATATACCGTTGAATTTGTCGGGTACCGGACCTCTGTCAATAGCCACGTAACGCAGTCCGCTGATGGAATAGCACGTCTGTCTGAACATGGTGAAATCGGCATAAAAAAGTAACTTGTTCATCTTGGTTTTAAGTGGCGCGAGTTTTTCGGAAAAGTAAACCACCATCTCAGTAAACTTTTCTATATCCGGATTGCGGAAACCGGAATACACGTCAGCCTTGTGCCTTCCCAGGAAGTAATCCATCAGATTTCTGGAAAACGCGTTGCGCTCCTTTTCTTCAAGCAGTTGTTCGGCCTTGTGTATGTATTTCGTTTTGGTGGCATCATCCAAAACGTCACACGAGATCACCATTTCCCTGAAATTCTTTGGGTGGTGAGCCAGTTGAATCAGTTTGGCATTCGAGATACTGGGTACTTCTCCCGCTTCGTAGAGGCGGAAGGTATTTGGGCCGAACCCGAGAATGAGCGACATCTTGCTCGCCGGCACACTGTATTGTTTTCGGATGCGGCCAATCTCTTCCGGAAAGGGGATGTTGAACCGATCGCGGTATTGGTTGTGCACCTGTATTAAATTGAGCTCGTCCAGTGCTGTATCCGTAAAATATTCACCGGAATCAGTGCATTCGTAATGATGAAATTGAATTTGGAATATTTCCCTTCGGAATTCCAATTCGCGGGTCTCGATGGTCAACTTCATTAATTTTCCAGTAATGGGACTTTTCATAACGCTTTTTTTAAAGGGTAAGTCATTTTGCGCTCTGCAAGGTGGAAGGAAATACAAATGACTGCTGTTCCCGGAGCACCCATGGTGATTTTAATATATACTTCCTTCCCTTTTATGCTTTTGCCAAACACCCACATTTCGGTGCCTTTGTGCAGCGTATCGCTCAGGGGGCCATCGCTGTAGTCGTCGACTTCAAGTTTTTGCAAAACCGCTTTACGGGCAATCGGCGTAATCTCGAGATCGAGCAGGGTCTGTAGGTTTTTACCCCGATCATCTCTGAACAACACATCCAGGTACTCATTTTGATTTTAAAGTCCTTAAGGAACCTGTTTACCGCATCCGGTGTACCCATGGTTTCAGATTGGTTGGTAAAGGTAAGTAAAAAAGGGATGTAATACACCTGGCGGTTTAATAAAGTCCATTTATGAGTTCTGATATCAATTTCATAGTTGATTTGTAATGAATCCGAATCAATTTCTCGCTTGTCAGCGGAGTATGATGCAATATCCTCGTGTGCGTGATGAGGAAGATGTTAATGGATGTTTTCAATTGCCTTATGACGAGATGGCGTATGAATGTGTGATGCTATTTGATGATGAGGTGAAGGGAGGGGAATTGAATGAGGGGATGGGTAGGGAGATATTGGGGAAATTGAAAATTGAAAATTTGAGCACATCAGCAGGATTAAAAAACCAAGACGTTTTTGGTATGAACGATATCCATGGATTAGGAAATGTGAGGAAACAGAAAACTTGGGATTTAATTCTTAAAATGGCAGGTAAAATATTTGTTGTATCATCGAAGAACTAATTATCTAAATGAATGAATGATTATAACGCAGACTTTAAGAAGCTTATAGAACAATCTTTACGGAACGGCCAGTATATAGGTCTTGGCAATCCCAATTCTAATATTTTGTTTGTAGGAAAGGAGGCTGGTATTGATTCCAATCAAGATGAACATGCAAAAGACCACCTTTCAAATGCATTACTTTGGAGCAAAGGTGAAAGGGGGTGGTCGGAAAACGATATGCCCAAAGATGAAAAGCACCGTAATCTTAACCACACCTGGCAGAAGTACCAAAAGTTATATATTCTGGCAAAAGGTGAACCCGAACCTGCGCCTGAGCGAAAATATACCATCAGCTTTACCAAGGAGGTATTTACGACTGAGCTGAGTAATGGATACGCCCGAAAGTCGAATGATGCGTTGGCTAAGGGCGACTTTAAGGAAGCCCTTATCACGCGAAAAGCTAATTTTTGGAAATCAGATTTTATCAAACAGTTTCAGGTGGTGGTAATTGCAGCCCTTGACCCCCGTTACATTCAGAATCATCTTGCCGAAAGACAGGAGATCAACGATATATTCGGGGTGTCTTTTGCGCATGAAAGAGTTTGTGCAAGTTCCAATCAAAAGTACTGGATTCACTATAGCAGCGATAAGAAAAATCCGAAACTTGTGCTTCACACCAGGCAGTTCACAAATGGCTGTTCTAATGAATTAATGGAAGCCGTGGCAAAGGAGATTCGGGAATTTATGGCAGAGAATAACATTAAATTCGTGAAGCAAACAAATTTCCAGAATCTTTTGAAAAACTGATATGCTGTTTTTGCGATGATAAATGCGACAACGTAAATAGGTTACGTTCTGCACATCTACTTTTGAAATCATTGAAGAAGAATTGAAAATACCCCCGGTTGATGTTTCAATAGTGACATTGACTTACTCATCATCATTGACTGGTAATGCTGTGTTCAATATTTTCAGAAGTTATTTGTGTTGCTCCAAAAATTGGAAGAACCAAGGACTTGCAGGTTTTTAATTTATTTGTTTATCATTGCTGTCACAGCGTATGAAAGAGTTACCTTATTTTATTTCATCTTCACAAAAAGTTACCACAACTTTTTAATGTACTAAAATCATTCAAATGGAAATAGCAGAATCAGAAATCAGGATTAAAGAAATCCTAACCACCACAGGTATTAAAATCGAAATCTTCAATGAGTTTAGAGCATCCTATGAGAGTCAATTGGCTTTCAACTTTGATATATTTCAATTTTTCAGGGTAGGAGAGAATAAGGTCAGCGAAGTCCTGGCATTTTTCCTGGATCCCAAAGGAGCCCATGGTCAGAAAGCAAAATTCCTGAATGCATTTTTGGAGTCTATTGGTGAGAAGAACATTGAAAGGACCCACGCCGGGATAAAATGTGAGAAGGTGATTACAAACGGTAGGCGACTGGATATTTTAATTGAATTTGATGATCGTGTTATTGCCATTGAGAATAAATTGTGGGCACTTGACCAAAACAATCAGCTAAAAGATTACTCGGATTATCTGGAACAGTCGACAAACAACTCGTATTTGCTGCTTTACCTGAACCCTTATTTATCACCACCGGGTGTGAACAGCATGGATATCAATCTTGTTAAGGAATTGGAAAGCGCAGGGAAATTTAAGAGAATTAGCTATAAACACGATATATTAAAGTTACTGGATAAATGGATGGCTATTTCTGAAGCGGATTCGGTCACTTTCTTCATAAAACAATTCAAACAACATCTCAAGAATAAATTTTTTGGAAACAAATCTCATAACATGACAAATACTTTACGTAAACTGGTCGTTTCGAATCAAGAAGAAGTAGAAGCCTTGATGACAACTTATAAAGCAATTCAGGATTCCAGAATTGGTTTGATTAATGAAATTGCTACTGCTATCAAAAAGAGCCCATTCAAGTTGAAAGATTCCGCTATTACATTGAAAATAGAAGGTCCTTTCACCTATGAGAACCGCAGGGTTGTTAAATATGGATTGGTTTATAAGGAACAAACTGTTTGGGTACAAGTTTTTCAAAAGGGTTTGGATATTATTTCGAATTATTACATGCCTAAAGTTGATGTCAGATTTGAGGATATCATGAAAGGTAGTGGCCTGAATAAAAAAGTGACTTTATCAGATTCTATTCAGC
>JBGTLS010000461.1:0-2898 GCA_041744015.1 Cryomorpha sp.
CTGCACGCATCTGACCGGCGCTGATTTCTCCCGATTGTACTGAGCGCGCAGGACCCTGCCTGGAATCATTGTCCACACCACTTGCAGCATCGCCGTAATCGTTGGCCAGATTGCTCAGGATTTGTAAAAACAAAGTGGTGATCAACGCCCCGAACAAAATGGGACCGCTAAAACTCCCTTTTTCCACGGCCAGCAAGCTGCCGAGTATCACGCTCGAGAAGGAGAGGGGAAGGGTTCGCAAACGAAATGCCTTAAACCAGGCTTCTACTTTTGTCATTGCGGTGCAAATTTCGTAAGAATTGGGGAGATCACCGCATGGAAACGGCAAATAAACCTACACTTCGAATGTTATTCAACATGCGCTTAAAATAAATCTTTGAAGTCGGTTTTCTCTGCAGAGCTGGGCGAAATGTTATACAATCTTCTCAATCACTCCACACGCTGATTCTTTTTTAAAATCAGAAGTGATTAATACATCAAAGTTCATTCAGGAAGTCTCTGGCAGATTGTAATTTTATTTTACCTTCCCTGTGGAGTTCAACTTCCATCATGCCTTGTTTTATACTGTCCAGAATCTCCTGTTTCGTTGGTTCTTCATAATCTTCAACATTTTTGATATGAATGAAATCCAGACTTTTGATAAAGTTTAGGAAGGCTGCCGCATTCGCATCCTTTATTTCTAAGGTTATTTTCATTATCCATGTTGTTAAGACAAGGGTATTACACTTTCAAATGTAACCATAATGCGTTTTAATTACAATGGTTGAAACGCTCTTTCTAAACCACGGCACATCGTCCCGTCTGTTATGGGTTGTTGCCAGTAATCATCCATTCCACTATTAAGATCACTTTGTGTGTAACCGTTTCATCAACATCCGGAGAATCTATAATTCCCAATGTATTTTTACATGGCATGGACAAACCAAAAAAATACCAAACCCGCTCATTTGAGTTTTACGAAGATGCACGCGGCTTTTACTATCTCCGGATGAAAGAAGGGGAAGATCTGGTGGATGAAGATGTTGCAGATCTCACCAATTGGATTGAAATGGAGAGTTCAGGCGAGCGTAAACCGCTGCTCATCGAAATGGCATATGGCAGTACGGTGTCCACAAGTGTGCAGGCTTACTTTTCAGAAAATACCCACCGTTTTTCTACAGCTGACGCCATCCTGATCAATACGTTTGCGCATAAACTGCTCGCGACGTTTTACATGCGGCATTTCAAGCCAAAACTTCCCACAAAAATATTTCAGGACGTATTCGAAGCCCTGGAATGGATCAATCAGCACAAATCTGCCACCGGTAACGCACAGGCTTAAGACGAGGTGGCTGAGAGGTCGAGCTGATCTTTTATAACGCCGGCGATGTGGCGGAAATATCCTTTTAAAATTCCCGCGTTTTCTTCCCGGGGGGTATTGATTTCCAATATGGCTGCACCTTTGTTGGCCAGAAATTCTGAAAAAGCAGTGCGCAGGCTATCTGCATTGTCAGCTCTATAAAATGAAAGTCCAAATGTCTCGGCGATTTTGCTGATTTCTGCCGGATGATGGGCTTCAAAAAATGCCTCGAGTTCGTCTACTTTTTCTGCTCCTTCTATGATCCGGAATATGCCGCCGCCCTGATTGTTCACAACAATTATTTTCAGGTTTGGCGGAAAGTTTTTGTTCCACAGCGCATTCGAATCGTATATAAAAGCCACGTCGCCCGTGATGAGCACCACGTTGTCATCCGGACGTGCCATGGCCCATCCGGCAGCGGTGCTGGTGCAGCCGTCTATCCCGCTGGTACCGCGGTTGGAGTGGTATTCCACATCCGGTCTGGCGCCAAATAATTGTGCATACCGCACCGGCGAACTGTTTGCCAGATGGAGTGTGGTATTGGCCAATCGTGGCAAAATGATATCAAATACCTTGAAATCGCTGAAAGGGATCTGCTCCAAGTATGCCACGTGGGCTTTGGCGCAAGTGTCGTGCAGGGATTTCCATCTCGCGGCGTAATCGGAGGTGGAAGCTTCAGATAAATTTCCCGAAAGGGCAGTGAAAAAAGCTTCCGGAGCCATCGAAATTTCTGATGTGAGGCTCTGATACGTGTCGAGCGCCTGATCGGTGGGGTCGATGTGCCAATGTAGCTGCGGCTGATATGTGCGCAGGATGGCTTTTATTTTTTTGGAAACCACCGCGCCGCCTGTGGTGATTAGGATGTCGGGCATGAGCGCTTCCAGCATTTTTTCGTCTTTGATCGGCATCACGAGCCGGTCGATGGTGCTGCGAATGTTTTCGCCGTATACATTGCTCGTGGTTTCGGTGAGCACCACCACATTGGCCATTTCTGAAAAGGACAGCAATTGGGCTTGAAGTCCGGCATTGGGTTTTTCTTGGCCCACCAGGATCATCACTTTTGGCGATTCCTGAAAGTCTTTGGTAAAAGCTTCCAGAGCTGTTGTGCCAATTGTATTTTCCATTTTCACTTTCGTGAAAAGGCGCGGGAGCGCATCGGTTGGGTATTCCACCGTTCCATAAAGCGGCTCGGCCATGGGTACATTGATCTGCACCGGACCGGGATGTGATACCAAAGCGGTATTGAATGTTTCGCTGAGTTTGCGGCGGTTGTACCAGATATCGTCCCGGGTTTCCGGCTCGGCAATCAGTGAAAACCAGGAGCGGATATAATTATTGAAAAGCCCTTCCTGACGGATGGTTTGCCCATTGCCCTGATCGGTCCAGGACAGGGGCCGGTCGGCAGTGATGGCGATTACGGGAACTTTCAGGTAAAATGCTTCTGCGATCGCCGAACCGAAATTGACTCCCGCCGAACCGCTCGTGCAAATTACAACCACAGGTTTGTCTGTGGCCAGCGCCATGCCCAGTGCATAAAATCCACCCACGCGCTCATCGGG
>JBGTLS010000462.1:0-2681 GCA_041744015.1 Cryomorpha sp.
AATTTTCGGAGGTCGAGGGCGCAAATTTCTTTTCCTTTTACCTCCTGCATGCCGAGTATTACGGCTTCTGCCAGTTTTGAGGATGAATCCTTGGATTTTTTAATCATTAAGTACTTTTACAGTATTCGACAAAATTACGCAATTTAGCCGTTCGCATTTCAATACCCTCAAGCGAGCAATGAATTTGATTGGCAACCGCATAACCCGTTTTGAACGGCTGGACTCCACGAGCAACTATGTTGCCAAACAACTAGATTCAGGTATTTATGAGGATGGGACTGTAATTTTGGCGCAATACCAGACGGAAGGGCGGGGACAACGCGGCAGCCATTGGCAGAGTAATACAGGCGAGAATCTGACTTTCAGTTTTGCATTGGATGTGAATTTCCTTGCCTTTCACGAGCAATTTTTATTGGCTAAAGCGGTGTCTGTCGGCATCACTAACTATCTTTTGGATCATTTGGAATCGATGGTTTCAATCAAATGGCCCAACGATATTCTGGTCGGAAACAGAAAAATAAGTGGGATGCTAATTGAAATTAAAGGTCATAATGCCATTATTGGTGTGGGGTTTAATGTCAACCAGGCTATTTTTTCACCCGGAATCACTGCCACCAGTCTGTCTGTTGAAAAAGGTGTGGCCCTGAATCCTGATCAGGTGCTGGACGGGTTGCTATTGCACATTGACAGTCGAATTTCTCAACTGAAAGAAAAAAAATATGTGTTGATAGAGGAAGAATACCGCAGGTGGCTGTATGGTTATCGTGAATGGATTTCTTTTCAGGAGCCCTCGCGTAAGTTCACCGGCTCTATTCAGGATGTCAACAACCAGGGTGTGATTCTGGTCAAATCAAAACAGGGAGGTGCTTTTAGTTTTCGTCCAAAAGAGATTATGATCAATTACTAACCTGCTCTGTAAGCCTGTCGGCTATGTAATTGAAGAGATTGGCAAGGGGTTTTTCCACCATCATTTTCAGAAAAGGATTCACCTTGGCATTCATTTGTTGAAAGGCAGAGGTTTGGCCATTGACATCTTCAAGAAAAATTTCCAGCGTAAAAGGGAAAGGAGACCTGGTACCACTCTCAAGCAAAATTCGTCCGGGCGCATCCGTTTCTTTCATCTGCATATCGATGGTCGCTGTGCCCTGCACTTTAAAACTGCAATAGTCCGTGCGGCTTTCCCATTCTGTAATCCGGTCAGTCGGCAGAAGCTTTTGGAAATTATTCAGATCGCATAAAAAGCTGAACACTTTTTCGCGGGAAGCGGGGACCTGAACCGTTTTACTTTCAATTTTCATTTAAGATGTTTATTACAGAGACCTATAATTTGCAATTCTCCATAGAATGGAAGTATCCGCAGATTCTATTTGTCAGCAACGGTTGCGCCCCAGGTTTCAGGATTTTCGCGCCATTTTTTAAGGGAATCCAATTCGCGTTTGGTGATATATTCTGATTTTAACGCCTGATCTATTAAATAGCTGTAATCAGTCAAAGTCACAAGAGGACAATCCTGAGCTACAAAATTTTCTTTTGCCCTATCGAAACCGTACGTGAATATAGCTGCCATCCCTTTGACCTCATATCCGGCTCCACGAAGCGCTTCAACAGCTGAGAGGCTGCTTTTGCCAGTGGAGACAAGATCTTCCAGCACCACGACTGACTTTCCGCTGTCTATATGCCCTTCTATTCTGTTTTGCATACCATGACCTTTCGATCCATCCCGAACATATATAAAAGGAACTCCCAACTCCTGAGCAACTAAGACTCCCTGAGCAATACCGCCGGTGGCGACACCGGCAATAACTTCTGGTTTGCCGTAGGTTTCCTGAATCACTCGAACAAATTCCTGTCGGATATAGGTGCGGATTTTTGGAAATGACAACGTTATACGATTGTCACAATAGATTGGCGATATCCAACCACCGGCCCATGTAAACGGACGCTGTGGCTGTAATTTTACTGCCTTGATTTGTAGGAGAAATTCAGCTACTTTTAACGCCGAATCACGATTGGATTGCATACCGGCAAATGTATAAAGTTTTTATAAATGAGAAGGTCGTAATCCTAACTGACAGCTTCGATCTGGAGCTTTTGCAAAATGGCATGCTCTATTTTCAGTATGATGATTTCGAAGAGTTGCACTTTGTACTGGAATTGCTCCATGGAAACTCAGACCTTGAAGGCGTCATCATTCACTACGACGACCTGAATATTTTATGGGCCGATTTTCGGGCTCACTTTCGTGAAATACAGGCAGCTGGTGGAATGGTGTTAAACTCAAAGGGAGAGTTGTTGATGATTCACCGGCTTAAGAAATGGGATTTGCCGAAAGGCAAATGTGAAGAGCTTGAAGATAGTGACGCCTGCGCTTTGCGTGAAGTGGAAGAGGAATGTGGTATCACTGATCTGAAAAATGTCGGCAAGCTCATGAATACGTATCACATTTACAGTCAGGGTGGTTTCAGAATTCTCAAAAGTACCGCATGGTTCAAAATGCACAGTGATCAACGTGCGCTCGTTCCTCAGCAGGAAGAAGATATTGAAGAGGCCATCTGGATTTTCCCTTCGAAAATCGATTGGTCCACGATGCCATCATATCCAAATATCAAATTGTTAGTGGATACCCATCTGAGATCTACTGACCAATCCTGATTTTGTTTCTCTCAGTAATTCTTGACTGA
>JBGTLS010000463.1:0-26429 GCA_041744015.1 Cryomorpha sp.
AACACCCCATACCCACCCAAACAGTTTCTTGTGGGGCGCCATTAGATATGGACATGCCGCCTATTAATATGAGAAAAGCAAAAATTACAAGGATAATAGAAAGAGTTTTCATGTTAGTTGATTGGTATAAGTGCAAATATAAAATTTGAAATGAATACCCTATCTTTCGGAATAGCTGGTCAACACGTCTTCTGTGAAGAAAAAAAAGTACCTTGAATAAATAAACGTCTCACTTGTTCCGTAAACGTTCACCCGCTTTTTTCTTTCTGTTGGACTCCCTTGACTTTCGATAAGCATTGCCTTAGTCATACCCAGCCAAATTCTGCCATTGATCAATTTATCTGCTACTGAGGCCCCATATTTATCGGTCAAATGTTCCTTACGTTTTTGAGCAGAGGCATAACTTCTTTGTGCTGCTAATTGGACAGCCTGCTTTTTTTCATTTTGCGCTTTAAGTCGCGCCTCGTATAGTTCGGCTGTGGCCACATCCATAAAGGATATATATCCATTTAGGGTATCATGCCTTACAAGATAATAATTTGATTCCTTTTTGAATCCCATTATCCAAGTACCTGCTTTGAGACTTCCAATTTTTTCAGAGTATGTAGCTCGCTCTTTATAAATATTACAATCGTTATTAACATACAGCGGAAAGCCCTCTTTTAGATTCCTTTCCACTTCAATTGCTAACAGCTTGTTATTCGTCTCAGTTATCTGTTGATCAATTTCTTTTGCCCTTCGAGCATTTTCATCTTTTAGTAGCTGCAATGAGTCAAGTGTTTGAAGTATGCTTTCTTTATTTTGGGGGTCTACTTCTCTTTCCTCTACTTCAGCAGATTCTATGTAACTGCCTAAATAATAAGTGTACGCTATTTTGTCGGTTTTGAATAGATTCAAAAATATGTTGTCCTCGTTAATGGCAATAACACACCCTTTATCGGTTTGATATGCACGCGTTCTTTTGCCCTCTTTTATTTCGTCAGACTCTAAAGTAATGGTTCCCTGCAAAATATTACCATTGGGTAATTCAGCTTTGAACTTATTCCCATTAAAATTGATAATTCTCTTTTCGTTGTATTCGCCTTGTCCCTCATAAGTAGTGTAAAGCTGACGATGACTTACGTAATCTTGCGAAAGAATCACACTGATAGAAAGCAGTGACAGAGCAAAAAGCAGTATTGTCTTTTTCATGATCTGGTTGTTTAGGTGATTTTCTGGTTAGCTATAGAAGCAAATAGATTATTTTGAGAGATTGAATATAGCCGAAAAATGAATTCTGAGATCTCCAATTTGAGTCAAACATACATTTTGAAGGCTTGAAGTATGCAAATTGTATGCACATACGAAAAAAGGTTACAATCAATTAAGACTGTAACCTTTTGTTTATCAGGGTGGGCGATGTAGGATTCGAACCTACGACCCCCTGCTTGTAAGGCAGGTGCTCTGAACCAACTGAGCTAATCGCCCAAATTTCCGTTTTGGGACTGCAAATATAGATGAAAATTTAAACCCACAAACCCGATTGCAAATATTTTTTAGAATTCACAAATCACCAGTCAGCATCCGGGCAATAATCAGGAAAAATTACCGCGTCCAATGCAATTTCAGACCAGAGACTACTTCAACTCAAACACCTTTTTCTCCTCCACATCAGAATCTTTCCCCACGAAAACCTCAAACTCTCCCGGCTCAGCTTTTAACTCCATGCTCCGCGTGTAAAAAGCAAGGTCTTTTGCCGAAAGGCTAAACCGAACTTCTTTTTCTTCGCCAGCTTTCAGAGCGATTTTTTCAAAACCTTTCAATTCCTTCAATGGTCGTGTCACGCTGCCCACAAGGTCGCGGACGTACAATTGTACCACTTCTTCTCCATCCCTGTCGCCGGTGTTTTTTACCCGGACTGTGACTTCGAGATTTTCATTCATACCGATGGATTCGCTGCTCAACTTCAGGCCACTGTAAGTAAAAGTGGTATAACTTAACCCAAATCCAAATGGATACAGCGGTGTGTTTGGTGAATCGATGTACTTTGAGGTGTATTTGTCATCGGCGTTGAAGGGCCTTCCCGTATTCATCATGTTGTAAAATATCGGAATTTGACCGACATTTCGGGGGAAGGTCATGGTGATTTTCCCCGAAGGGTTGTAATTTCCAAAGAGGACATCGGCCACTGCCGCTCCGTGCATGGTGCCGAGGTGCCAGGTGTTCAGAATGGCCGGCACGGATTCGTGCAGGGTAGACATGGTCAGAGGCCGTCCTGCGCCGACAAGTGCCACCGTGGGTTTTCCGAGTTTCATCAACTCAGCCACAAGCGCATTTTGTACTCCCGGCAGATCAATATCCGTTCGGGAGGCAGCTTCTCCATTCTGAATGTAATTTTCGCCCACAGCGAGAATCACCACGTCGGCAGATTCGGCAATTCTCACCGCTTCTGCAAATCCGCTCGTTTCGTCACCGTCAAATCCACAACCCATCGCATATGTAACCCGCGCTCCGGGAGCGGCAGCTTTGATACCGGAAAGCAATGTGATAGCTTCTTCCTTGATGCCCGAGGCGTGCCAGCTACCCAATATATCGAGTTGGTTGTCGCCGAGCGGACCGATCAAAGCGATTGATTTTATGTCTTTCGAAAGGGGTAAAATTTTACTTCCATTAAAATCATCGTTTTTCAGCAACACAATGGATTTCCGCGCTGCCACGAGTGAATGCTGTTTCATTTCGTCAGACAGGATCGTAGCCTTTTCGCGTTTGGTGTCGAGGTACAGATAAGGATTGTGGAATAATCCAAGCCTCCACTTCATCTCAAATATTCTGCGCACGGCCTGCTCCACCTGTTGTTCTGTCAGTTCACCCGCTTCTATAAGGTCCTTCACATGGGCATTGAACACGCCTCCCTGCATATCCATGTCGACGCCCGCACTCAGGGCGAGTTGTGCAGCGCCTGATTCATCAGCCACCACCCCGTGGTTTACCATTTCATTGATGGAGGTATAATCTGTCACCACGAACCCTTTAAAGCCCCATTCATCACGCAGAATATCGGTGAGAAGCCAGGAACTCCCTGAAGAAGGCACCCCTTCCACGTCGTTAAAGGCTGTCATGATGCTGCCCACCCCTGCGTCGATGGCAGCTTTGTAAGGCGGCAAATAAAATTCGCGGAGAGTTCGTTCGCTCATGTCAACTGTACCATAATCGCGGCCAGCGAGGGGTGCTCCATAAGCGGCAAAATGTTTCACACAAGCCAGTACCGTGAATGGATCGTTGAGCGATTCGCCCTGATACCCCTTGACTTTGGCAACTCCGATCAGGCTTCCGAGGTAGTGATCTTCGCCCGAGCCTTCGGCTACCCGCCCCCAACGCGGATCGCGCGCGATATCGACCATCGGATTGAAGGTCCAGTTGAGCCCCGCAGCTGCAGCTTCTTTGGCCGACAAACGGGCCGTTTCTTTAATTGCTGCCAAATCCCATGACGCCGCTTCAGCCAGAGGAATGGGGAAAATCGTTTTGTAACCGTGTATGACGTCATATCCGAACAACAGCGGAATCCCGAGACGGGTCTGTTTGGTTGCGATATCCTGCAAGTCAATATTGTATTTTACCGTATGCGCATTAAACAGCGCTCCCACCCGACCGGCCTTGAGGTCATTTTTGTAATTTTCGTTGAGTGTGGGTCCCGTCACATCCCAACCGCTGGTATAGAGAGTGAGTTGACCGATCTTTTCCTCGAGAGTCATTAGCGCGAGCAATTCGTCGATGAAAACCTTCTCGGTCTTATTGGCAGGATTGAGTTTTACCTTTTTTTGCGCGGTGGCGAGTACGGGCAATATCATCAGGGCGAAAAATATGGGGGCTTTATTCATGGGTGAGATTCGTTTTGTTTTGAGAAAAAATCCATTCGAGCAAATCAGGTTCGGCGAAAGCCGGGTCCCAACTGTTGTGGTTCACACCGGGATAGATTGTCAACTTCGGCTTACCGCCTGCTTTTGTTATGGCGTCATACATTTTTTGAGAATGTTCAACTGAGACCACATCATCATGATCGCCGTGGAAAATCCAAAAGGGTGTGGATTGGGCGTATTTCGCGGCAGCACTTTCGTTGCCTCCGCCACAGATGGCTACTGCGGCCGCAAAGGTATTGGGTTTTTTGGCTACCAATTCATACGTACCCATCGCGCCCCTGGAAAGTCCGGCGATGTACACGCGCGACTTGTCAATTTCCGGAAGGGCGATCAGCGAATCGATCAATTGTTTTACCAATCTGAGCCCGGTGTTCATTTCCTCCCTTTCGGGAAAGGAAAAATTCCGGCCCTTAGGGGTTTGTTCCACCTCCACCACTGGCCACGAATCATCGGGCCCGCATTGCGGGAATACCACCATTGCGGGATATTTTTGAATGCTGTCGGCAAATAGTTTTGAACCGTGTGTCAACTGCGATTTATTGTCATCTCCCCGCTCTCCGGCTCCGTGAAGAAAGATGAGCAACGGCAATTTTTCACCGGAAGCCTTTTCCGGTTTTAACATTCGGTATTGCAGGGTGTCTCCACTTTCCTGGAAATGATGCGCAGTATACACATCCTCCTGAGCGAAACCTGAAAGCCCGCTCACAATCGCAAGAGTTAAGATGAAGAAACTATTCTTCGTCATAGCTGAAACCCAATTTAGCAAGACCCTCCTGAATTTCTGGGGCCTGCATGAATAATTTCCAGATCAGTCCGGTGCGGTGGTTTTCGATCATCACGGGTATGGGTCCCTGATCGATGGCCAGATATCGCTCGGGATTCCAGTTGTATTCAAAACTGAATGCATCGTAGGGACCATATTTGCCGATAAGGCTGTCGCGGGAACCATCGTACAAAAACCGCAGGAAATCCATGCTCTCCTTGGGCGTATAGGGGAAAGACGACAAAGCCGCAGTGGGAGTAATCACTCCCAAATCATGGCCGGGCCGGTGGCCTGCGTACCCACGCATGCTGTAACTCGAGGTGAGGCCCCAACAATCAAAGCCATATCCTTTATATCCTTCCGGATTTTCCACACAATAGCGGTAATGCGCCAGAGCGTGGTTTTGATTGAGCTTCCAGTAATCGCCGTACTGATCTTTCAGACCGCGGGGATCGAGTCCGAGATAGGAATAATGCGCCCAAAACAACGGGCCCACCGGGTCGTCGTTGGTTTCATAATGATCCAGTATCAGCGGGAGATCGTAATAAATCTGATCTGACTTAATATCGCCTTTTCGCGCCCAGCCTTCGTGATACACCGCTTTTTTGATGGGATGGGTGGGCGATGCTGCTCCGAGTACATACATAATGAGACATTCGTTGTATCCACCAACGGGAAAATCCATTTCCCAGCCGAAATTTGGGCTCCAATGCCAGTAAAGCACATTTTTGCCCTGGGTGTAAAAATTAAAATCTATGCCCCGCCAGAGGCTATCCATGCGGTAGGCAAGTTGTTTTTCATCTTCCGAACCATCTTTGAAATACTCGCGTGCGGTAATGAGTCCGGCTGCCAGAAAGGATGTTTCAACAAGATCACCCCCATCGTCTTTTTTGCTAAAAGGTTTGGTTTTTCCTGTTCTACCATCCAGCCAATGCGGCCAAACACCGTGAAACCGATCTGCCGTGCCCAGGAAATCGGTCATTTTGGAGAGTTGGTTAACGACTTCCTTTCGGGAAATAAACCCGCGTTCAATTCCTACGATGAGTGCCATGATACCAAATCCACTACCACCGGAAGTGACGATATGTTTGTCGTTTTGCGGATAAACCCCATCGAGATGGATACGTTCGGGAGCCAGGCCAGAATTTGGATTGGCCCCTTCGCGGAAATATTCAAAAGTTTGCTTTTGAATGAGGGTGAGGAGGGAATCATCTGAGATTTGGAGGGAATCACCTACAGCGACCTGAGAAGTATTAAAGGATTTTTTTGATGTCCCACTTGCTTCGCAACTTGCAAGCCCCAGTAGCAAAAGAGGGAAAAAAAGAAACGTGTATTTTGACATTGTCAGTGAATTTTAATGAAAAATCCCAGTCCAATCCTAATTGCTAAAACCGAGTGCGGTCATGGCCACATCCACCTCGGGTGCCATCATAAAATGATTCCAAAGCAAGCCTGTACGGTGATTTTCGATCATGACCACAATGGGTCCCTGATCAATGGCAAGGTAGGAATTTGCCACCCAGCCTTCGGTAAAATTAAATGCATCGTAGAAACCGTAATCGCCCCAGATTTTATCTCCAATGGTGTAGTAAAAGAATCGGAGCGCATCCATCGACTCCTCAGGCGTGTAGGGCATTGATGAGAGCGCGGCAGTCGGCGTAATAACGCCGCGGTCGTTTGTGGGTGAATGAGCTGAATAACCCTGGTGGTTGTCGCTCGCAGTCAAACCCCAGCTATCTTCGCTGTAACCGACATAATTCTGCGGATTAACGATACAATATTGTCTGTTTATCAGGGTATGATTCACATTTTGCGTCCAGTAGTTGGCGTAATTGTCCTGGAGATTGGTGGGATCCAAACCCATAAACGAATAATGGGCGAAAAACAACGGGCCACCGTATGCATAACCTAAAGGAAGTGGAATTCCGTAGTATGAGTTGCCATTAACCATATTGCCATTGTTTGCCCAGCCATTGTGGTAAACCGCTGGCGTGATGGGATGTGTAGGAGAAGCTGCGGCAAGGAAATAGGTGATGAGCGATTCGTTATAACCCCTTATTTGCATATTCATCGTAAAACCCCCATTGGGGCTCCAGTGCCAGTAAAGCACATTCTGACCCTGGGTGAAAAAATCCCATTCCACTTCTTCCCAAAGCGTATTGATTTTTGAAATCAGCTCGGCTTCAAAACCATTGCCCTCATTCAGATATTCACGGACTGTAAGCAATCCCTGTATCATAAAAGACGTTTCCACCAGATCGGCGCCATCGTCGTTGGCGCTAAATGGCTGGGTTACCCCCGTGGTTCCATTCATCCAGTGTGGCCAGGCACCGTGAAACCGGTCGGCGGTTGTTAAAAAATCAACGATGGTATTTAATCGGTCGATACCTTCACTTCTTGCAATAAACCCGCGTTCAATACCAACCAGAATGGCTGCCACGCCAAAACCAGATCCACCAATGGTAACCGTTTCGCCAGAACTATTCCGCTCGCGCGCCAAACCACTCACGGGATGCGCAAAATCCCAAAAATATTTAAATGTTTGTTCCTGCACGAGGGTAAGTAAAGCTTCGTCACCAATAACAGGAAACTTGGGCGTGAGATCCACTTCCGTGTAAAACTGTCTTGTATATCCCGCGAATTGCTCTCCTTCTTCTCCCATAATCTGACTACTGAGGTTCAATGTGTAGCGTTGAATATGTCGGAGTGGTTCATCCGCTGTTATATTAATAGTTTTATTGCTGTCGGCTAATGTCCAGGATATACTTGCCTCTGTGCCGGGCGCAGAAATTCGCAAGCTTTGCGAAGTAATGGTATTTGGATCAACCGGGCGATTGAATCTAATTGTAGCCGGAAAATTTCTATCGATATCCAATAGTCTACCTGCTCCGAAAAAATTGACACTATCGGCGATCACACTTTCCAGTTGGAGCGCGTAAGTCGTGGTGTCCGTTGGATCCGGACCCGGTGGTGGATCTGCATCATCGTCCTTTTTGCATTGGCTGAAAAGCAAAATAAAGGTGAAGGCAACAGGTATAGCGGGGAATATTCTCATAGCGACAAAAAAAAGCAGGGGACCTCGACGAAGTCCCCTGCAAAGATAAGCTCTAAAAATTAAGGACTATTTCTCGGCGTCGTAGAGTGTAACTACCTGAGCGCTGGTCAAACCAACATTCCAGATACGGAAATCATCCATAGCACCTTTGTAAGTATTTGTTGCATTGCTGTAATCTGCCCATCCTGTTGCAGTATTACCTGGGCTGGCAGCAAAACCTAATACAAGATTTTTTACCAGTCCAGCAACAGGCGATCCACCTGCGTTGGTATTATAGGCCATGGCCGTCATATTATATTCTGCACCCGGCTCTTCATTGTTATTCAAGTCAAACTGAGTAATGAGATTACCATTGATGTAAATTGATTTCATCGAAGTCGATGCATCAAAACTCATTACGAAATGATGCCATGTATTGGAAGTAATCACATTAGATACCTGTCCTTCGTAATTTACCAAAATGTTGCCTCCCACAGCTCCACTTCCATTCACGTCACCCCAAGCTGTTGCGAATTGATGTCCAGCTGGATCAGGACTTACTACATGTGAAGTTGCTGGCTTAATCCAATCAAGGTTATTTCCAAATTCCAGGAAGTAACCTCTTTCCACTCCAGTACCATATACAAATCGATTTTGACCCATTGGATAGTCATTGTGATTCACTTCAAACCAAAAACTAATCGTGGTACTTGGGTGAAGGAAATGATCACCTGCAAGTTCTACAATTTCTCCTGAACCAGGACCAGTCGGTGCGCCATTGAAGTAAGCTGCTCCATCCGCATTACCAAACCTGTCGGTCGCATATGAAATGTTTTGAGAAACAACAGTTGCATTACCAGTAACATCAGTAATACTTCCGTTGAATTGAAGATACAACGTCTGATTGGTTGATGCTGGTGCTGTACCAAGTCCAATACCTGTAGTGGTAAAATTGGCTTCAACTGTACTGGCAGTTGCACCACCCGTTGATTGTACCCCTTCCACGCGAACAGTGTAAAGCGAACCGCCAAAAAGGTCATCAGTAGGTGTAATGGTTACCGTACTTCCGCTTGAAGTTACAGTTGTATTCACTTCAGAACCTCCGGTCCACAAACCAACGTTTCCAAGTGTGGCAGAATTAACAGGCGCACTGAACCCAATCAGAATATTTTGATCAAGAGCAACATCACCTGCCGCGGTGGCGCCATATAAATTGGTTCCATCCGTAGTCGTGATACTATTGACGGTCATTGTTGATGTTCCTTCGTCATCGTCATTGTTACAAGCAGAAAAGGCAACAGCCCCTGCGAGTAAAAGCATTGAAAATTTACTATTAAGCAATCTCATAATGGTGGTAGAATTAATGATTTAATTATGTAAAGTTAACATTGATTGTTGAGGCGGGAAATTTTCAACTCACAATTTTTTACCAACCGCTGTTCTGGGTAAGGTTTGGATTCAATTGGAGCTCGCTGTTTGGAATGGGAAACGTTTCATGCCGTCCTTGTTGAAACCCGTAAGGCCCAAGCACTTCTGGTGCCCTTCCTGTCCTGACCAAATCAAAAAAGCGCTCCTGTTCCAGTGCCATTTCAAATCTTTTTTCCTGAATAATTAAATCGTCGAGCACCTCTGTATTCATTTCCTGTATGTCGGGCATCCCAACCCTTGCCCGCACTTTGTTTAATTCAGTGAGGGCGCCACCTGGATTACCGCTTTTGTTTAACGCTTCTGCGGCAATCAATAACACTTCTGCATAACGCATTTCTTTCACATTATAGCCGAACGGTTCCTGCACTGTCTCACCAGGCACCCACACCTTTTGGTTGTAGGTTTCAATTTCAATTAACTCGCCCTGCGAATTAAAAGTTGAATCCGGTGTATTGGAATCTCCCACGATCAATACCCCATCGAGGACTTCACCCAAAAAGATGACCGTGGCATCCATTCGCGGATCATCGGGGTGAAATGTGTTGATCAGATCAAGTGTGGGGCGGTTGAAACCCCATCCCCTGTTTGGTACCCCGCGAACTCCCTGCGTATTCGCAAATTGATTTCCTCCCTGAGCGCCTGTTCCAAAAGGAATGGCACCTACTTCAAATACCGACTCAATACCATGTTCACCAATCGGTAAAAAAGCATCTGAAAAATTGGGCTCGAGATCATAAATACCAGAATTGATCACCTCCATGGCCTGAGCGGCGGCATTTTCATAATCTGCCAGATAAAGGTATACCTTCGCCAATAAAGCCTGTGCTGCGCCACGCGTTGCACGTCCCCGGTCTGCCGTTGGCCACTCGTTTTTGGTGGGTAAAGTCGCAATGGCAAATTGCAGGTCAGGGATAATGATTTCACTGTAAATTTCCGCTTTTGGCGACCGCACCATTCCGGGATCAGGTGTGAGATCCAGGACTTTTGGCACATCTCCAAAACCGCGAACAAGATTGGCGTAGTGCAAGGCCCGCAAAAAGCGCGCCTGTGCAATGTATAAATTGCGAAGATTGTTATCCATTTCTATTTCAGGTAGCATGACAATGACCACATTGGCGGATTTAATCGCTTCATACAGTGTGGCATACCAATCGGCAATATCCCCTATATCGGCTGTAAATGTGAAATTCACATATTGGTTCATGCCCGCCTGATCGCCTGGATTGCTGCCTTTGAGGGCATCATCGCTCATAAAATCAACAATGGGATAACCGCCGTAATAAAGCGGCCAATTCCGCAAATCGGAATACACACCGTTTACTGCCCTTTCAGCATGTTCCGGGGTGAGCGGAAAATTGGCGTCAGTGAGAAACCCCTGCGGCGGGTTGTCGAGAAAATCTTTTGAACATGAATTCGTGGTGAGCAGTGCACCCCCTATCAACACGGTGTAAATTACAGGTAAAACACCTTTTTGAATATTTGATTTTTTCATTTTCGTAAAATCAGAAAGAGACATTAATACCTAAAGAATAAATAGATGTGATGGGATATACGCCCATATCAATACCTGAACTCAACACATTGGAACTAGTAATTTCAGGTGTATAACCCGTGTATTGAGAAATTGTAAACAGGTTGGTGGCCCGGACATACACTGAAGCAGAACGCATTCTTACCCGTTCAGCCACACTGACCGGAATTTGGTAGGCAATGGTGGCTGTTCTCAACCGGAAAAAGGAGCCATCCTGAATAAAATAGTCAGAAGCCAGAAAATTAAGGCCGCCGGCTGTGGGTCGGGGTTCTGTATCTGAGGTGCCGGGTCCGTTCCAGGCATCGGCCACAATTTGTTCGTAATTGCCTTGTTCAGGACGTACCGCATTTTTTCCGTTGTAAATTTCGTTACCCATTTGTCCATAGAAATCCAAACCGAGAGAAAACCCGTGATATCCAACATTGAACGTAAAGCCATAAATAAAATCCGGAATATAAGAACCGATCATTGTTCTGTCCTGTTCATCAATGATACCGTCACCGTTGACATCCTCAAAGCGCAAATCGCCCACCTGTTGATTGGCAAGGCTGGGCAAGGAACTGAGTTCCGCTTCGCTTTGAAAGACACCCACTGTGCGATAACCGTAGTAAGCGCCGATGGGTGTCCCGACCTGTGTGCGTGTTACGAGTTGCCCGGTTCCAAGTGCTCCTCCGGGCAAAAATGATCCCGGACCCGAAACACGTCCCATCTCGAGCACTTCATTTTTCACCGTAGAACCCAAAAATCCAATTTCATAGAAAACGTTTTCTCCCACCTGGTCGCGCCAGTTCAGGGAAAAATCAATCCCAGAATTACGCACTGTCGCTGCATTAAATGTGGTAAACTGGTTGGCGCCATTGCCCATATGGCCTGGGGATAAAAGGGCAATCAGGATATCCTTTGTGGTTTTGACGTAATAATCCACCTCAGCAGTAAGGCGGTTTTCCAGAATGCCCAATTCAAAACCGATATTTAATTGTTCTGTCGATTCCCATCTGAGGTCAGGATTTCCCAGCACGCCATATGATGCACCGGGGACCAGCGACCCATCCGGTCCAAACACGGCATTCTGGCCATTTTGAACGAGGGTATATTTCCGGTCCCACGGAATTTTTTCGTTTCCAACCGCACCATAACTCCCGCGGATTTTCAAATTCTGAATCCTTTCGCCCCAGCCAGCCATAAAGTCCTCGTTCATGATATTCCAACCCAAAGCAACCGATCCGAAGTTTCCATAGACATTGTTCAAGCCAAATTTGGAAGATCCATCTCTTCGGAAATTTCCTGTAAAGAGAAAACGATTGTCAAACGTATAATTCAATCGAAAGAGGTAAGATTCAATACTGGTTGTTTCAGCACCATTCCCAACCGTGAGAAAATCCAAATCGCCGGTACCTATATACCACACATCCGGGTTTTCATCAATCAGGTCGCGAATAGAGGCACTGAGGCCTTCTGATCGGTTTTGTTGTGCAGTGATTCCGGCAAGTACGTCAACCCGGTGTTTGTTGATGACTTTTTGATAGCCAAGGGTATTTTCCCAAAGCCACGTATTGTACTGAAATCTGTTTTTATTGAGTGTACTCAGGTTATTCTCCTGACTCGAACTCACAAAATAAACAGGGGTAAATGAAGTACTTTCTTCGAAACCAAGTTCGTAACCTAAACTGGATCGCGCTGTGAATCCATCCAGAAAATCAACTTCGAGATATCCATTTCCCAAACTGTTTAGCCGGTTGGTTTCGCTGTTGGTATACTCAATGGTCGCCAAAGGATTTCCTCCTCCGCGGACTTCTAAAAAATTTCCATTGTCATCAAATGGCACGTCTGTAGGCCATGCGCGATAAAGATTACCCACCACACCTGGCGCATTCTGCTGGCGCGAAGGTGTGGCAGTAACATTTACTCCTGCGCGAATTTTCTCAGTGAGGTTGAACTGGTTGTTGAGCCGCAGCGTCACACGTTCATAATCTGACTTGGGAATAATTCCCTCCTGATTCAGATAACTTACGCCCATAAAATATTGATTGGATTCCGACGCCCCAGAAAGTGAGAAATTATATTGCTGCATCGGTGCGAGATCGCGGAACACCAAATCCTGCCAGTCTGTGCTCTCCACAGCGTTCACATTGTTATAGGTGCCGGGGGTTATTCTATTAATAGTGGTTGCAAATTGAGGTCCGTCGAGCAGATCAATTTTCTTGGGTAATCGCTGCAGACTGTATTCTGCATCAAACTGAAACCGCGGTTTTCCATCTGCCGTTATTTTACCTTTTTTGGTGGTAACCACGATGACCCCATTCGCGCCCCTCGAACCGTAAAGTGCTGTGGCGGAGGCATCCTTTAGCACCGTCATGCTCTCAATATCATTTGCCGAAAGGAAGTTAATGTCATTGGTAAAAACACCATCCACGACATACAAAACAGAGGCATCATTGAAAGTTCCCACACCACGCAGTCGCACCACAGGACTGGAACCAGGAGCTCCGGATGCAGCCGATACCTGAAGGCCGGCCACTTTTCCCTGCATGGCCTGCATGGGATTGGATGCGGGTACTTTAACCAGTTCTTCCGTGCCGACAGTGGAGATAGCGCCAGTAAGGTCACTTTTTCGCTGAGTTCCGTAGCCCACCACCACAAATTCGTCGAGGGTTGCGATGTCTTCGAGCAGGTCAATATCAATATTGGTCCTGCCACCGATGAGTATGCGCTGGGTTTTGTAACCTATATAGGAAAATATCAGGGAATCGTCGGCTGTTGCTACTGTTACTGTATATACACCATTAATATCGGTCACCGTTCCGCTGGTGGTATTGTTGCTGTAAACCGTAACGCCGGGAAGGGTTTCTCTTCGCTCAGCATCCCGGACTGTTCCGGTTATGGTGGTTTGGGCCAAAGCCGATAAACCGAGCAGGGAGCAAATGATTGGTAAAATCAACCTGATCATAGACAAGTAGTTTAAGGTGGTTAATGTATCGAAGGTACAGGATAATCTCTGTTTTGGTGTGGAGTTTACCCAAATCACCAGCAGCAGCGCACAAAAATTAACTTAACAAACAGTAAAAAGCTGATTAACAATTGATTTAAAATTCAAGAAATAAGTTGTTAAATTTCAATTAATATCCTCTTCTCACAACATAAGACTGAAAAAATTTGCTTGGAAAACTTCAATGTTTGTATCAAATTCATGGACTGCTCAAATGCTTAATGCTATCTCAGGAGGATTGATTTAATGCAAATAGCTTCATTAATGCTAAAGATTTTATCTAAATGACCTGAGAATTTGCTATTTTTCAAACATGAAAAGCATCTTCGCGGTCATGCTGCTTTGGCTGATTTCAACCGGAGCATTTTCTCAAGTTGCTTCATCGGTGCCCAAAGACCTTTTGGAATTTGAGAACGCCACAAATGACAGTTTGCGGTGTGAAGCACTCATTCACGCCTCCTTCAACAGTTCATATGCTGACCCTGCAGTTGGAATAGCCTACGGTAAAAAGGCTCTGGTGATGGCCATGGCAAATGATTTCGAAAAGTTACAAGCCGATGCCCACAACAGTATCGGATTATGTTACGACACCTTTGGAAAACCGGACAGCGCCATGTTTCACTACGAAACTTCCATTTCGTTGCTTCAAAAAACCGGTTTTCCCTGTAATGTGGCATCCGTGTATGTCAATATTGGCAACGCACAAAGGCGAATTGTGGAATATACCAATGCACTGGCATCATTTACCAGGGCGCTTGAAATTCAGGAAGAATGTAGTGAAATGGAAAACAGGGGAATCGTGCTCCAATCCATTGGTTCGAGTTACAATTCCTTGAAGATGTACGGGAAGGCTATAGAATACTTTGATGCGGCAATTGAGTTAGAAAAGGAATATGGAATTGAAAGCCGACTAGGTCCCATTTATCATTCCAAAGCCAATTCCCTGCTCGGAATGAGGCGATTTGACGAAGCATCCCAACTCTTCAAAATGGCCATAGGCAGCTATTCAAAAAGTGGAAATGAACACAATGCGGCACTCACGCTTGAGAGCATGGCACATCTTTATTTGCAACAGAATAATCTAGACAGTGCTATTTATTATAGCAATAAAGCCCTGGATATTTTTCAGAAAATGGGTGCGACGACTGACATTATTTACGAGCAGCTATTTCTTGTGAATTTATTGATCATATCGGGCGATTATAAAGCCGCCAAAGCAAAATTGGAGGACATACTTCCGTTGACATTATCAGAAGGACTTCCCAATGACAAGATGCAGGTGATGGAGTTTTTTTCAAAAGTATATGCGGCCGAGGGAGATTACAAGTTGGCATACGAATACCAGCAAAAGCAGATGGCGCTGAAAGACAGCATCAATGTGGACGCTCAAAAAGCAAAAATGACCGCCCTGGTCAATAAGTTTGAAACGGATAAGCGCGACAAACAAATTGCGCTGGAACAGGCACAGAAGGCACAGATACAAACTGAGAGTGACAGGCAAAAACAACAGAAGTACTTTTATTTGATAGGCGTCATTCTCCTTAGCTTGCTCGTGGTGGTTTTAATAAACCGGTATTTGCAAAAACAGAAAAACGCACTTGAACTGGCTCAGGCCAATGTCCTGATCGCAAAAGAAAAAGAAAGAGCTGAACGCAGTGAGCGCATGAAACAGGAGTTTCTCTCCAATATGTCGCACGAAATCAGAACACCTGTAAACGCTATCAATGGCTTGTCCCGTTTGCTACTGGACAAGAAGCACGACGAAACCACACAGTCATTTCTCAAAGCGATTAATCACTCAGGGGAAAATTTAATGGTCGTACTGAATGACATACTGGATATGGCCAAGGTGGAGGCTGGAAAACTGGATATTCTCAACAAACCTATGAATCTTGGCCTAGAAATGGATATGTTGGCCAAAATCTACCGTGAGAAGGCCATTGGCAAAGGACTCGGATTCAAAGTATACACTGACCCTACTATACCTGAATTTCTGATGGGTGATGCCCCACGACTCTCTCAGGTTCTGGGCAATATCATGAGCAATGCCATAAAATTTACCGATAAGGGAGCGGTGGACGTGAGAGCAGAGAGTTTGGGCAATCACCTCATCCATTTTTCCGTAAAAGATACTGGCATTGGCATTTCTAAAGTCCATCAAAAACGGATTTTTGAGGGTTTTGAACAAGTGACTAATACAGAAGGTTTTCAACATGGTGGTACCGGTTTGGGATTGACTATCGCGAAAAATCTGGTGACCTTGATGGGTGGTGAACTTAAGATGGACAGTGAACCGGGAAGGGGCTCTAATTTTCATTTTTCTTTGACAATGCAACCTGCAAGAGCTTCGTCAGTATTCGAAAATAAAATACCTGATTCAGGGATGGAGCGTGCTTTTCACATGATCGTGGCCGAAGACAATGAATACAACTTTTGGGTTATACGCGGGTGTATCCAAAAATATTTTTGGAATGCAAATATCTACCGCGCCAAAACAGGAAAGGAAGTCTTGAATTTATTGGAGAATGATGACTATGACCTGATCATTATGGATGTGCAAATGCCTGAAATGGATGGTATAGAAACCACCAAAATCTTACGAAAAGACAATGTTCAAATACCGATTCTTGGACTTACCGCCAGTGTTTTAACAGAAGAGAAGCGAAATTGCCTTCAGGCAGGAATGAATGGATTGGTTCAAAAGCCGTTTAAAGATGCAGATTTCATTGGAACGCTCAGCCAAATATTGCATCTGAGCCATGAGTCCGTCCGAATAATCGACAATGGAACACAAAAGAATCATGCCGCAAAGTTTTTAAAATGGATGCCCGATCGTTTGGTTCTTTTGGAAAAAGCCCTCCAAAAAAAAGACCTGGACACCATCAAACAGATTTCCCACCAAATTCGCCCGCAGGTTTTAGATAATGGAATGGATAATTTAGGAAGGTTACTGACTGAATTGGAAAATGTCGCCTTTTGGGACGACCAGGTGGAGATGGAAACAGAAAAAGTAGTCAATTCTATTCGCGCAAAGCTAAACCAATACGCGGAAAATAAAAGATAACATGGTATTGAAAGCTGTAATAATCGATGATGATGGTTATATCAGGGAAGAGCTGGAATTGATGATTTCCGCCGCTTTTCAGAATGATATTGAAATCATCGGATCCTTTGCAGAGCCTCAGACGGGACTCGATTTTATCAGAAAAAATTCACCCGATCTGATCTTACTTGACATTTTCATGCCCGGAATGACGGGTTTTGATCTATTGGATCACCTCGGCACCACGCATGCAGCGGTTATATTCATCACTTCTTTTAACGGATATGCCATCAGAGCTATTAAATACAGTGCATTGGATTACCTTCTGAAGCCCGCAAAAAAGGAAGAATTGCAAACTGCCCTAAACCGATTGAAAGAAAAGTCAGAGCGACAATTTCTGGAAACCCGACTTTCCAATTTGCGCCACAATCTGCTGGTAGAAGACGCTGCCGAAATGCAGTTGGTCCTGGGGTCGAAACAAGGAGAACACCGTTTTTCATTGAAAAATATTATTCGTTGCGAAGCGGACTCCAATTATACCTTCATTCATCTCAGAGGGAAACAAAAGTTTCTGGCTTCTAAAACTCTTGGCGAAATTGAAGACATGCTTTCGGAGTCGCAATTTTTAAGAGTTCACAAGTCCCACCTTGTCAATCCAGCATTTGTAGATCATATTACTGCTTCTGATGAGCTGATATTAAAGGAAGACAGTAGAATTCCAGTCTCCAGAAGAAGATCCAGCGAAGTGAAAAATTTTTTAAAGAACCGTTAGAACTCAATCACCCATTTTTTAATCCAAAACCCCGGCATGAACCGGGGTTTCGAATCAAATTAAACGCGGGTTTTGGTTAAAGTTTTATCCATTTCGCGGTGGTGAAAAAGCCATTGTCAAATTCAATTCTTATAAAATAAGTGCCTTTCGACTCCATGCTCAAATCGACAGCGTGATAGGTTTCAGAATTTCTCAATGACTCAGCATAAACGATACGACCGGATACATCCATTACATGGAGGGCCAAAGGTTTTTTTGACCCCTGAAATTCCAGGTTCAGGTAATCCTTTCCCGGGTTTGGAAAGAGTCGGATATAGGAATTCTCCTTATCATTTGTAGAAACAACAATCACTTCCACACATTCTGAAAGAGAAATACAATCTCCATTCGTGATTTCCAGCGCATAACTTCCACTTTCAGTCACTGTAAAAGTGGGTCCGACCGCTCCTTCAATAAATTCACCGGTATTGCAATCCATCCAGCGGAAATTGCCATCATAAACCGACACAAGGGTGTTTCCATCCTGCTCTGTTTCCGCAATGTTTTGTACTACCGTCAAAACCAAAGTCACAACGGTATCCTGAAGATCTATGATGTACGTATTACTTTGGGTAAATGTCTGTCCGTAGGCTGTGTATTCATTACAGGCTGACACTGTTTCAGTCACCTGCACTGCTGGCAATGTCACTTTTGAAATATATATGTTATCGGCTCCACCTCCTGTGGCCGACCGCGCACCTACCACCAGAAATTCCTCTCCGGTGTATACCATATTATAATCTTCGTAAAAAGGTGCATAGGCATTTGTGAGTGCCATAACTCCGGTAGGACCCCAAACCAATGTACCATCTGTTGTTACCTTTTGTGTCATAAATCCGGTACTGGCTTTATGCGCTATGCACATTGTATTGTTTTCATCCAGATCAAATTCCGGATAAGGTATGTACGAATTTAAATTTGCCACCTGCACACCATTCTCTTCCCAAAGAATTACCCCGTTGGTGGTAAATTTTTGGGCGTAGATCGCATAGTTTCCTACTACACCAGGCCTTCCGTCTGCCCAGGTTATAAAGTAATTACTTCCCGATTTTCTCCAGTAAAAGTACGACTGATTGCCATCTGCGACACAAATAAATTTGGTGGTTTCATTCCATCCCAAACTGCCATTCGTAGCCATTAAGCGTCGGGCATACAGGTTGGTGCCGCTTCCTCCCGGGCCGCCACCCTGCCATACAAAAGTGATCCCTGAGGCATCGCCGATACCGTGGTATTGATAATTCAATCCCTGAGTCCCGGATGTTACCGTAGTCCAGGTACTCCATTGATTTACCAAATCAGTGGTTCCAGCCACCAACATGCATTTCAACCCGGCACCCGCCCCGTTTCCTGTATTGTGATACACATACAATCCTCCATTCTGATCTGAAGAAGCTCCGAATCCGCCAAAACTGGTCATTGATGGCGGCGTGGTTCCGCCATAGGGCCAAAGCAAATTTCCATCATTGTCTAATTTACAGATTTTCAAGTTGTATGCCCCACCTATCACTGATGACTGGGAGGCGATATAATAGACATCAGCGGATGCTGCTAAAATTACCCGTGAAAGACTATTACTGGCATTTGAATCCCCTCTTACTTTCACATCCGAAACCCATACAGGCTCCCCATCTGCATCAAATTTCTGCACATAAACGCCATTGTCTGAAAGAGTTGGGCTATGCTGTATACTCCAGGCCATCATATATTCCCCATTTCCGAGGTGCGTAACGTGGAAGGAATTCACACGACCTTCATAGTTGACGATTTCTTTTCCATTCTCATCCCATTGGGCCATCCCCGTCGCGTCGTAGTGCTGACCATATACATCCCATTGATTGTGACCACTGCGGGCATCAAGCCAGAAGGTATAGATTCCTCCAGAACCATCTGCAAAAGATTGAACGCCTTTTTGAATCCCAGTTGCCGCGCATACCACAATTGGGGCCCCGGGATCTGAGTTCCACTGTCCGAATACCGACCCGGAAAAGACGGCAATAAGTATTCCTGTGTTTCGTATAAATGTTTTCATCATTTTGGTTAGATTTCGATTGTATTAGAGAACCAAATTACCCGATGACACGAGGAACCGGTTGACATTTTGAGTTAACGCAGTAGATCTTGAGTGAACGGTAAAAAATCTATTCTAAAACCTTTAGAATCCCCAACAAATCCTATCAATTCTTCAGAAATTTTGAAAGACACCTCAATTCTTACTTTACCTGATACTTGTACTTAATACTTCAGACTTGATACTTCACACAAATTCCCTACATTTGCCCCCCGCCTGCCGAAGTGGTGAAATTGGTAGACACGCATGTTTCAGGGACATGTGCCCATCGGGTGTGGGGGTTCGAGTCCCTTCTTCGGCACCTTGAAAACCTCCGGACGATTTAGTCTGGAGGTTTTCCTTTTAATGGGGTTTAAGACCACCCTTCCGCCTCGTTTGCCACAGACCAAAAAAGCCGGCCATCATCGGATAATTCCTTTTAAATTCGCGTCAGATGAACATGGGCCTCTCATATTTGATTTATCGTCGGCATGCGAAAACGCGCCACGGCATTCACTCCCCTTTCATTTATGATCTGACTGAGCGTGTATTGCGATCTTCGAACCGCCTATCAAACCCGGAAATAGAAGCCGTGCGCCACACATTGCTAAATGACGACACCACTTTAACCATCCGTGATCTCGGGGCAGGATCGAAAAAAAAATCTTTGGACCAGCGGAAAATCAGTGAAATTGCTGCATTGAGCGCAAGTCAGCCCTCTGTGGCCCGCATGCTGCAACGACTCGCTGATCACTATAATTTGGGCCGTATACTCGAACTCGGCACCAACCTGGGATTGACCACGGCTTACCTCGCTTCCGCAAAATCATGCAGGCGTATTATTTCCCTCGAGGGAGACCCTGGCCTTGCAGGTCTGGCCAGACAGCATTTGGAAAGTCTGAAACTTCAGGCTGAAGTGCTCACCGGATCTTTTGAAGAATTGCTCCAACCGGCACTTGAAAACCTTTCAGGTATCGACCTCGCATACATTGACGGCAATCACCGCAAAAAGCCCACTTTGGAATACTTTCACACTTTTCTCCCTTACCTTGAAAATCACAGTGTGATTGCCATCGGTGATATTCACTGGTCGTCGGAAATGGAGGACGCCTGGAGTGCGATCAAGGATCACCCCGCAGTAACGGTCACGGTGGACATATTTTATGTCGGCCTGGTTTTTTTCCGGAAGGAACTTAGCCGAGAACATTTTATCATCAAATTTCCATGAATACATCCATGATACAGGTGAGAGAGCTCGCCAAAATTTATCAGATTGGCACACAGGAAGTGCAGGCCCTGCGATCCATCGATCTCGATATTCAAAAAAATGAATTTGTGGCGCTGATGGGCCCATCCGGAAGCGGAAAATCCACCCTGATGAATATTCTGGGTTGTCTCGACTCCCCCTCCAAAGGAAGTTATTATCTCAACGGTCAGGATGTAAGCCGGATGGAAGATGACGAATTGGCAGAAGTACGAAACCGCGAAATCGGCTTCGTTTTTCAAACATTCAACTTACTCCCGCGATATACCTCACTCGAAAATGTCGCTCTGCCGTTGATTTACAAAGGCGTTAAAAAAGCCGATCGCATTAAACGCGCTTCTGAAGTACTCGAAATGGTTGGACTCAAAGACCGTATGGACCACAAATCCAACGAACTTTCTGGCGGACAACGGCAACGCGTGGCTGTAGCCAGGGCTTTGGTAAACAATCCTTCCATCATACTTGCCGATGAACCAACGGGAAACCTGGACACCAAGACTTCCTATGAAATCATGGCCCTGCTGCACGATATTCACAATTCCGGCAACACCATCATTTTAGTGACCCACGAAGAAGACATCGCCCTCCATGCGCGGCGCATCGTACGGCTCCGCGATGGGCTGATCGAGTCCGACAATCCTTCGGAAGTGCACAGCGCCGCTTCAGCGTGATAAACCAATCTTCAACTCAACCGTTACATTTTCAACATCTACTCCTATGAAAATCTACACCAAAACAGGCGATGAAGGAAAAACCTCCCTACTCGGAGGCGCACGCGTTGCCAAATACAATCTCCGCATTGAAGCGTACGGCACCGTAGATGAACTCAACTCCCATTTGGGTGTGGTGCGTTCTACGGAAATCGACCAGAAAGTAAAAGAAGAACTCATAGCCATCCAAAACATGTTGTTTACAATGGGTTCCCAATTAGCAATGGAACCGGGTAACACCAAGGTTTCCATCCCTACCTTATCAGAAGCCGACGTGACCTTTTTGGAAAAAGCCATCGATGTGATGGATGATCTGCTTCCGCCCATGCGAAATTTTGTACTGCCAGGCGGACATCCGGCTGTGGCTGCCACGCATGTGGCACGCTGTGTATGTCGGAGAGCGGAACGTATCGTTCTCCATCTCAAAGACGAAAGCGATGTGCAAAATCCGATTCCTGTATTCTTGAACCGATTATCGGATTACCTCTTTGTACTGAGCAGAAAATTAAGTCAGGATTTGGGAGCTGAAGAGATTCCATGGCTTCCCAAAAAAGATTAATTGTCTGAAATACAATAATTTAAAATAGACAGATATATCTTGTATGTGAATCCAAAAAATATACTTTTGCGTAACCAAAAAATACCGACTTAAAACAAAATATTATGTACTGGACATTAGAATTGGCATCATATCTGGAAGATGCGCCTTGGCCGGCTACGAAAGATGAATTAATTGATTTTGCGATGCGAACCGGAGCTCCGTTGGAAGTAGTGGAGAATCTACAGGAGATTGAAGAAGTTGGTGAATTGTACGAAACGATTGAAGATATCTGGCCGGATTACCCCACAAAAGAAGATTTCTTCTTCAACGAAGACGAATATTAGATAATCGGACCGCCACTATCACGTGGCGGTTTTTTTTCCGGCCATTTTGGCAATCCATCCCTTCTGGTACCATTTCTGATTGCTGCAAGCTCCTCTTGTAAGTCCCCTTTCGGGAAAAAAATGGATAACTTTACGCTTCTTTTATTGAGAAGATTTAACACCTAAGAATTTATGCTGGCAACATTCACCAAAACTTTAAAGAAATTATTCGGCGATAAATCCGAACGCGATATCAAGGTAATTCAACCCCTCGTTGACAAAATTCTCGCAGAGTATGACAAACTTCAGGGTCTGTCGAATGATGACCTGCGCGGAAAAACCACTTCCCTCAAAGCCAGAATAAAGGAGGCGACCTCCGGGAAGGAAAAAGAGATTGCCGACCTGCAAAAAAAGGTGGACGACAATCCGGAAATGGATATCGAAGAGAAAGAGGACATTTTTAAAGAAATTGATACCATCACCAAAAGCATCGATGAGCAACTCGAAAAAGAACTGCTTGAAATTCTGCCTGAAGCTTTCGCCGTTGTAAAAGAAACAGCTCGACGTTTTAAGGAAAACGAAAAAATTGAAGTAACAGCTACTGACCACGACCGCGATATCGCGGCGCGACGGAAAGGCGTTGACATCTCTGGCGATAAAGCCATTTGGCACAACAAGTGGCTGGCTGCGGGAAACGAAATCACCTGGGACATGTTGCATTACGACGTGCAGCTTATCGGAGGTATCGCCCTGCATCAGGGAAAAGTAGCTGAAATGCAAACAGGAGAAGGTAAAACGCTCGTTGCTACTCTTCCGGTATATCTCAATGCACTCGCAGAAAAAGGGGTTCACCTTGTAACTGTCAATGACTACCTCGCCCGACGTGACTCAGAATGGATGGGTCCGCTCTACGAATTTCACGGGATGAATGTGGATTGCATTGACCGCCATCAACCGAACAGCGACGAGCGACGCAGGGCTTACAAAGCCGACATCACTTTCGGAACCAACAACGAATTTGGTTTCGACTACCTGCGTGACAACATGGCCACCAACCCCGACAGACTGGTGCAGCGCAAACATCACTACGCCATCGTCGATGAGGTCGATTCGGTATTGATCGACGATGCGCGAACTCCCTTGATTATTTCCGGTCCCACGCCCCGCGGCGATCAACAACTTTTTGACACCCTCAAGGGAAAGGTCGAACAGCTTTACAATGCACAACGCCAGCTTGTGACCCAACTTTTGGCGGAAGCCAAAAAGAAACTGCCCACCGGCGACGATGAAAAAGCTTCGAAAGAAGACCTCACCGACGGTGGATTGGCCCTTTTCCGCGCTTTCCGCGGTTTGCCCAAAAACAAGGCCCTCATCAAATTCATGAGCGAAGGCGGTATAAAGCAGCAAATGCTGAAAACCGAAGCCTATTATTTGCAGGACCAGGAAAAGGAAATGCACAAAGCGGATGAAGTACTTTACTTCACCATTGAAGAGAAAAACAATTCGATCGAACTCACCGAGCGCGGTATTGAATTGATGTCTCAAAATATCGAAGACGCGAACTTTTTCGTATTGCCCGACATGGGTACGGCCATCGCCGACATCGAAAAAGGCAACAAGGACGATGAGGATAAAATCAAGGAAAAAGATGAGCTCCTCCGCGCCTACAGCGTCAAAGCCGAGCGGATTCACACCATTAACCAGTTGCTCAAAGCCTACTGTCTTTTCGAAAAAGATGTGGATTATGTCGTGATTGAAAACAAGGTGAAAATCGTCGATGAGCAGACCGGCCGTATCATGGAAGGGCGTCGCTACAGCGACGGACTTCACCAGGCGATTGAGTCGAAAGAGAAGGTGAAAGTGGAAGACGCCACGCAGACATACGCCACGGTGACCCTCCAGAATTATTTCCGGATGTATCACAAATTGGCCGGTATGACTGGTACAGCCGAAACAGAGGCTTCGGAGTTGTGGGACATCTACAAGCTGGATGTCATGATCATTCCGACCAACAGACCCGTTTCCCGGCAGGATCACGAAGACAAGGTTTACAAAACCAAACGCGAAAAATATAACGCTGCCATCGATGAAATCGTGGAACTCAGCAACGCTGGTCGACCTGTTCTCGTAGGTACCACTTCAGTGGAAATTTCAGAACTCCTCAGCCGGATGTTGAAACTCCGGAACATCAACCACAGTGTACTGAACGCCAAACTGCACGCACAGGAGGCCGATATCGTTGCCAATGCCGGTAAACCCGGAGCCGTTACGATAGCCACCAACATGGCCGGTCGTGGAACGGACATCAAGCTTGGCGCCGGGGTCAAAGAAGCCGGTGGTCTCGCCATCGTCGGTACAGAAAAACACGACTCCCGACGCGTTGACCGTCAGTTGCGCGGTCGTGCAGGACGTCAGGGTGATCCCGGATCTTCTCAGTTTTACATTTCGCTTGAGGACAACCTGATGCGCCTTTTCGGCTCCGACCGGATTTCCAAAATGATGGACCGTCTGGGCCTCAAAGAAGGCGAAGTGATCCAGCATTCCATGATCACCAAATCGATCGAACGCGCCCAGCGCAAAGTGGAGGAAAACAATTTCGGTATTCGTAAGCGGTTGCTGGAATACGATGATGTGATGAACTCTCAACGGGAGGTCATTTACAAACGACGTAAACACGCCCTTTTTGGCGAACGACTCCAACTCGACATCCAGACGATGTTTCAGGATGTGGCGACCAGCATTGTCGACAACCATCAGGAAGTAAAAGACTTCGACGGTTTCAAACTTGATTTGATCCAGTTTCTCGGCATCGAATCGCCGGTGACTGAGGAGGAATTCCTCACTCAGAAAAGGGATGAATTGAAGGTAACAGTATACAAATCAGCCCGCAAGCGTTATGCCGACAGGATGATGGCTGTTGGAAAAACGGCTTTGCCCATCATTCAAAATGTGCACGCCACCCAACCTCAGTTTGAAAATATCGCTGTGCCATTTACCGATGGGAAGAAAGCCCTGCAAATCGTTGTAAACATCGAAAAAACCCTGAAATCAGAGGGCAAAGAACTCGGATTCGGGATAGAAAAAAGTTCGACGCTCGCCATCATCGACAATGAGTGGAAAGAACACTTACGTGAAATGGACGACCTGCGCCAATCTGTGCAAAACGCGCGGTTTGAGCAAAAAGACCCGCTGTTGATCTACAAGTTTGAGTCATTCGAACTCTTCAAGAAAATGATCGAGCGCATGAGCTTTGAAGTGGTTTCCTTCCTCAGCAAAGCTGCCCTACCGGCGCGGCCAGATCAGGTAAAAACCACCGCCGCGAATACGAGTCGCACGGATGATGCCATGAACAAACTCCAGATGAGCCGACCGGGCGCGGAATCGACCCAATCGAATTCTTCTTCTGCACCTGGTCCCCAAAGAATGCAACAGCGTATGCCTCCGCCAAAAGTGGAGCCTGTGCGTGTTGAGAAAAAAATTGGCCGGAATGATCTCTGTCCTTGTGGAAGCGGGAAGAAATACAAGCAGTGTCACGGAAATACGGTGAATCAGTCTGTGTAGGGTTTTTGGAATTTATTGGATTGGAAGCGGGCTTAGGCCCGCTTTTTTTTGTTTTATGGATCAGCGACGGGGTCCCTTGCTCACTACCAATGACAGATTTTTTTCCTGCAACTCGGAAGAAATGGCAAAAGACGAACGGGATTACTCATAAGCGTTTTGATTTTAATTGGTATTCGTGATGCCCTTTCGGGGTTACTCATGCGTGTTTTGATCTTTATGGGTATTCGTGAAGACTACGGGGGTCCTCGCTGCGCTTACCAATGACGGATTTTTTCCTGCAACTTTAATCCCCTGTTCCAAATAGCACAATTTCATAACCCGTAGGAACTGACAAAAAGCGAACGGTGTTACTCATGAGTTTTTGGATTTTTATTGATATTCGTGATGCCCTTCGGGGTTCCTCGCTTTCTGGTAAAAGGAGAACTCACTAAACCGAAGTAACTGGCAAAGAGCGCAAGGGATCCCTCGCTGCGCTTCGGGATGACAGGGCC
>JBGTLS010000464.1:0-6265 GCA_041744015.1 Cryomorpha sp.
GAAAAAAAACCTTACTCCATGAAAGCTTTAAACCTCTATATCCTCTCCTTTTTTGTTTTAGGTATCAGTCTGACGCTCGAAGCCCAGCGAGATCTCTATAATTGGAAAATCACCCCGCAGGGTGGAATTGTACATTACGGCAGTGAGTTTCAGTTGCCTGAAAATACCGATCTCTATGGGGTCGGTCTCAGTCTCGACAGGCGGTTGGGTCGCGCCTGGACTTTAGGTGTGAATTTCATCTGGATGGAATCGGAAGGAGGCCTTGTTGAATCCTCAAAATATGCCGGCGCCAGATTAGGGTTTTATTGGGACAATGGTTTTATGCTGAGTGAGCGGGCATTTTTGTCGCCCTTTCATAAGATCGGGTTTGGGTATGGTGAAGAGTCCATTATGCGAAACCCCAATTCGTCCGTGATCAGGTCCGGTTATGCTTTTTCTTTCGAGAATGGAGTAAAACTGCGGTTTGGAGATCGGATCACGGTGGAACTTGCGCTCGAGCTATTGGCTCCGGAACAAATCGTGCTCAGCGGCGAAGTGGCCGAACGCAACCGTTATCATATCTATAAACTTGGATTGAATTACCATTTTGGGAAACGGGAAAGTACATTTCGCGGACCGGTATTCAGAACCACTTCTGAATCTGAACGCGATTTCCGTTCGGGGTATTACAGAGATTCTGACAAAGAAGTGGATAAAAACGAGTTGACACTCGATTATCTCATGCCCCTGCCCATGCGAGATACGCTGGAGAAGGTAGAACTGGACGTACCGGATTATGGCTATGAAATTAAAGGGGATACATTGAAATACACGGATTACGAAAGCGATTCCACCTATATGTTTAATCCTTTGACGGCAGCAGATTCTGTAGCCATTTTCATGAAACTGGACAGTCTCTACAAACGTCGGAGTGCTTCTGCAGATGAAAAGAGCATTACATGGCGAAGTGATACTACAGCTGCCTGGCGAAGTGATACCATGGATATGGGGAAAAGATATACCACATCTTGGTGGCAAAGGGATACCACTCTTTCATCGCAAAAAGATGCAACTCAATCGTGGCAGAAAGATACCACTGCGACCTGGCAAAGAGATACGACTGCCTTTTCGCAAAATGACACCACATTTGTATGGCGAACGGATACTGTATTCATCAAAGAAATGTGGGAACCGACTGAAAGAACTTACCGGGAGGAAATTCGGTACAGGGATGCTCCCAGATCATCAGAGGAACGAAGAAAAGAAGATGACCGAAATCAGGAGAAAGATCGAAGTTCGAATCAGGGAATACGCCAGACGGACAACCGGGATCGCCGGTACGACGACAACAATCAAAAATCGACAACCCAAAAAGAGTCTGATCGCAGATATGAAGACGACAGACGAAGAAGTGCGGGAAATACGGTAGTCGTCGCGGGGACGGGTGGCGGTAGCGGCGGTACAAGTGAACTCGAAGAGCAAAACCGCCTGCTTCGGGAGCAAAACGAACTTTTGAAATCAATGGTATCACCCACCACCACCTCGCCGGAAACGGTTGTAACAACAGAGCCGCGACCCCGTCGGGATTTGTTTGTGGCTTCAACGCCTGTAACACCGCGCAGAGACAGATCTTCGGCTGATAGCACAGCCGCAGAAAAACGCCTCGCCTTCCAACTCGACAGTCTGGAAAGAGAAAAAGAGAAACTCGACAGACAATATCAGGCGCTAATTCTGTCTGCAGCCCATACCGCGCTCGACAGTCTTGCAGTTGACAGCCTCCGAAGAGACAGTCTGACCTATAAAACGGACAGCATCCCAAAAGTTTCTTTGGACACCCTGAAAACAGCAACATCCCGCGATACTGCAGACCGGCCTCAACCGCCCACCGAGCCTCGAAAAGTGCCTGCTCCATCGTCTTCACCAGCCAAATCGGATTTCGAATATCCTGTAGTTTGCACTTTTGGTCTGAACAAAGAAACACCGGCTCAGGGAGAGCGTGACAAACTCGATCAGGTGGCTGCGGATTTAAAGAAATTTCCCGAAAGGAAAGCCACCCTCACCGGCCATACCGACGGAAGTGGGAATGCAGATTACAACCTCACACTGTCTAAAAAACGGGCCCAGTGGGTGGCCGATTACCTGACGGAACGCGGCGTGAAAGCATCGCAACTTGAAGTCCGCGGAAAAGGTGCCCAGGAATCGCAGGAGAAATTTCAACCGGATGAACGACGGGTGGTGATTGAAACCACGAAATAAAATCATTTGCCGGAAGGCCAAACCGAACTGAGCGATGGATTAATCGGACGGATTAAAAATCCGCTTAAAAAATCCATCTTTCTCTTCTTCTCCATCATCGGTGGTCCCTTTGTTATCATCTTCTGATTTATCAGAGGGACTGAATATCTTTTCAAAAAATCCTTTTTCTTCTTCTTCTGGTGTCTCCCTGCCCGCATCTTCAAACTGAACGGATCCGGCGATATCTTTCTCAAAAACTTCAACAAAGGCATTGCGAATCACATTGGCGATTGTCGTCATCACCCCAACATCTGTATTGTTGGCAGTGCCTTCGATAGGTATCTGTGTTGCAAACCTGTCTTTGGATTGGTTTTTGAAAATCTCAAGAGTGGCACCAACCAACACTTCCCATGCCTGACGCATGAAGGATTTGTCATCGTCTGAAAGATCAATCACGGCATAATTTTCCATCACCGGTTTGATATATCCGGTAAAGTCACCGTCTTTCATGACAATTTCGACGCCCGCATATAATTGGCCTTTTTCGAAACTGAAATTGGCATAATGCTCAGTGAAATCCTTGAGATCAGTCAAATCCACCTCATCCATTTCAAGCGCGAGGTCAAAATCGGGAATTTCTTTGAGCAGATACATACCCAGGTCTACAGTAAGTGTCCCATTTCCAATGGTAGTTCCGCTTAAATTGATCTGAGATGGAAGCCTTTTTTCCTCGTTGTCGACATTGCCCAAGTTTTCCGCCATCGCATTGATGTTAATGAGGTAAACATCCACCTCCGGATCACTGGTCAGGTCGATGTAATGCACTTCTCCATTGAGAATTTCGAGGGTATTGATTCGGATTGGAATCATGTTTTCCAGTGTCTCAACAAAATCATTTTCACCTCCGTCCTGAACTTCCTCCCCATCATTTTTGAAGTTCAAAATAGATTTGTTCATTCCGATGTCTGAGACAATGCGACCGCGAAATAAAGACGACCAGCACAGCGAAATCTCGATTGTATTTACTTTGAAAAAAGGTCTCGTTTTATCGTCGTCTCCGACTTTTAGAATGGAGAGCGAGTCGATGCGATAAGCACCCCGGTAGAGATGTATATCCACATCCTGGATTTTGCCTTCGTATCCTTCCAAATCCGAAAGTGCTTTATTGGCATAATGTAGCGCAACAGGTTCGAGCAGGAAATGCAGGGCGATAAAAATCAATACGATAACAGACAGAAAAATAATCCATCCTTTTTTCATAATTCAAAGGTTTTTACGCCTGCTGGCAAAAATTACCGGCAGAGCTAAATGAACATTTGTATTCAGGAAACAGGAGGCTTCGGTCTTGAGGTTAAACCCCAATATAAGGATTATTTTTTTTCTTTTTTATCCGAGGGGTTGAAGATGCTCTTGAGGAAACCATCATCTTTCTCTTTTTCAGCTCCAACATTCTCAAAATTGACGCTACCTTCCACGTCTTTTTCAAAAGCTTCGATAAAGGCATTTTTCAGCACATTGACGATGGTTGGAATAATGCGCACACTCGTATCTTTTGTGCTGCCTTCGAAAGGTACCTGAGTGGCAAAACGGTCTTTCCGCTGGTTTTGGAATACACCCAGAGTCGTTCCGACCACCACTTCCCACATTTTGCGCAGAAATGAGGTTTCCTCATTTTTTAAGTCGATTACCTGAAAATTCTCCAAAACGGGTTTTACATACCCTTCGAAGTCGCCGTCTTTCATCGCAATTTCGCTTGAGGTGTACAAAGTCCCATCCTTAAAAGTAAAGTTGGCATACGCTTCTGTAAATGCGTCGAGCGCAGTCAATCTTACACCGTCGAGTTCCAGTTCCAGATCAAAATCGGGCATTTCTTTCAGCGCGTTCAGCCCCATACCGAGTCGGACAGTACCCTCGCCGATGGTGGTTCCATTCAGATCGACGCGGGAGGGCAAGGGATCGTTGTCTTCATTGACATTGCTGAGATTGGTCGCTATGGCATTTAAGTTTACCACAAATACATCAACCGGAGGAGATACGGTGGGATCCAAAAAGTGAACTTCGCCATCGATGATTTCAAAACGGTTGATGCGAATGGGAATCAGCCCCTGAATGACTTCCACAAAATCGTTTTCTCCACCATCCTGAACTTCTCCGCTGGGTTCTTTTTTGAAATTAACAATGGGTCTGTTCAACACGAATTCTCCGACAACTGCCCCTTTAAAAAGTGCTGGCCATTCAATGGAAATATCGATGATATCTACTTTAAAAAAGGGGGATTCGGTGCTGTCTTCATCGTTCACCGCTACGATGTCAAGACCGTGAATCTGGTAAGCCCCGCGATACAGCCGGATACCAATATCGTCAATATGACCGCGGTACCCTTCCAATTCCGACAAGGATTTATTGGCATAATGGAGCGCAACAGGCTCCAGAATAAAGTGAAGTGCTATAAATAGTAAGATGATGACACCCAGGGTGATTTTCCACCATAACCCTTTTCTCTTCTTTTTAGTTTCTTTTTCCAAGGTATTTTTCATTAGAATATCGGGTCAGATTTCAAAATTGATACCACGCATTTTTTATGAATAGTTAACATTGATATTCAGTCTATTATGTTGGAAAATTTATGTTTTCAATGATGAGGACTTAAATTTTATGAGGTATGATCACCACATCTTGGCTGAAAGTCACAACATCAGAAGGTTGGAGAGGTAATTTTTAATGTATCGAATTCTTGTTGGAAATAAGCTTTTCCAGTGTTTCGCACTTTGGAAAAGCTCCAGACTATTGACATTTTCATTGAATTTCAGATTCCCGATAAGCGAATCCTGACTATGATATAATGCCCGATTTTTAAACCTCAAATTCTTGTATTTTAAATGTTTTTTCCGATATTGTTCGAGCAACCTGCTTCATGTTTCACTCAAAAGCAAGCAAATAATCAACAAGAACCAATCCCATGGCCATCTTCCAACCACAGATACCAGCCCCACCTCACCTGCATCACCATCTTGCTATAAAGAGGGTTCGCACAATTCCACATTCCATGAAAAATCTCCAATTGCTCAGGCCGCTGACTGCAGCCCTGTTTTTTGTGCTGTTATGTATAACCGGATATGCACAGGAAAACCTTGTCATTTCCGTCAATCAACCCGAGTATCCCCTGCGCATTGATGCCGGCTCCGATCAGGTGTATGATGGCCATACAGCGATCATGCTGGGTGGCGAACCTGCTGCTATTGGAGGATTCGGTGAATATACCTATCAATGGGAGCCCGCCGAATACCTCGATAATGCCACAATCGCCAATCCGACAATCGTCCACCTGGATGGGCCTACGACTTTTAAGTTGACCGTAAGCGATCCCGGAGCTCTGTGTAACAAAATAGCAGAAGTGAATGTGGGTTTTGCGCTTTCGGCAAATGATGCAGGTCAAAATGACTTGCGCATTTTTCCCAATCCATTTGTAGACATGGTGAATCTGGAAAGTACCACTCCGATTGAAGAAGTGCGCGTGACCGATATGACCGGACAGACCATAGCCGTACACCGAAATATTCAAACTACCAACTACCGCCTTGAAACCGACCCATTGGCCATGGGCATATATTTCTTCATCATTCGCTTCGCAGATGGAAGCACAACCATGAAAAAGCTATGCAAAATTCACTGAGAATACTCATCCTGACCATCCTGCTGCCCCTGGCGGGAGCCCTGCACGCGCAGACTGTACACATCGTCTGCGAAGGCCAAAGCATACAATTCACGCCCGAGAGCGAATATTGGGGTGAACCTTTCTGGGAATTTTCCCTGGATGAAAAAGACTGGGTAAACCTTCTCATGGATAAAGCGAACCCCTACGAAATAAAACCGGAGAAAACAGGCTACTACCGTTTGAAGCTTTACGACGCTTCCTGCGACAGCAGTTTCTATTCCAATGTCCGGTTTATTGATGTGCGGCAGTGGACCAATTCTTTGCAGATTCATTCGACCCATGCCGGAACCGAATTTAATCCGGGCGACAGTCTCTACTTCTGGGTGGATGGAGAAA
>JBGTLS010000465.1:0-2190 GCA_041744015.1 Cryomorpha sp.
ATACTCAGTATCAGAATTTTTATAGAAGGGTATTTGGCCGCAACGATTTTAGAAGTTTCATACCCGTCGAGGACAGGCATCTGAATGTCCATCAGCAAGACATCCACGGAGTGCGCAGGAAGTTTTTGCAGTACCTCTTCACCATTGGATGCGGTGGTAACGACTTCGATATGGTCTATTTCATCGAGCATCATAATCAAACCGTCCAGGAGCACCCGGTGGTCATCGGCAATCATGATTTTGATATTCTTATTTCCCATTTTAGATCGGAATTTCTATGGTTATGCTCGTTCCGGACGAAGGTGTGGAGTCGACATTTATTCTTCCGTGGATCAACTCAATACGTGAATATAGGTTTTTTAATCCACTACTGTCTTTTTTGAGAATTCCCTCATCGATATTAAATCCCCGGCCATTGTCTTCGATCATAAGCACCAATGCCTGCGTATGCTGTATAAACTGAATGGTAATCTCTGTGGCAATGGCATGTTTCAATGCATTGTTCAACAATTCCTGAAAGACCCGATAAAGAACAATTTCCACTTTCGCGTCAAATTTGACATCTGTGGTGGAATTGTCAAAATGGATGAATAAATGGGGGTTGTTTTTGAGTTTATTCACTTCCTCCTCTATGGCCGAAGCGAGTCCAAACTGTTCCAGCGACGGAGGCAACAAATTGTACGAAATATTGCGCAGCTCACGCGTTATTTCATCAATGGATGTCTTGCTCTTGTCCACGAGGCTCAGCGAAGTGACCAAATCGGATTGACTGATCTTCTCCCGGGCTACCCCAAGGTTTATTTTCACGCTCGAGAGCAACTGCCCAATTCCATCATGCAGGTCTTTTGCAATACGCCTGCGCTCATTCTCTTCCGTATTCACAATGGCGTCAAGCTGCATCTTTTGTTGGGTCGTAATGCGGCTGAGCAATTTTTTCTCAGTTTCGAGCGCTTCAAGCAAAAGCAACTCCCCTTCCCTGATTTGCTGCTGAGCCATGGTGCTGTCAGTAATATCGCGAATAATACAGAGTACTTCTGAGCGGTCAATAGCGATAAAGCGGCTATCGAAATTGCGCATTTCACCTTCGATTTTCAATTCAAAATCGTACTGCTGCATTTCCATAGCCTCAATTGCTTTCCGAATATGGATGAGGGCCTGATCTGATATTGCTGCCGGTAAAAAGTCGTACATCCGTTTTCCCCGCATTTTCCCGACAGGGACGATCATGGCACCGGGGTTTCCATACATATCCAGGTAATTTCCGTCCTGATCGGTTTTAAAAACCAGATCTGGCAGGATATCCATCAACGCCGACTTATCCCGTTCCAGTTTCTGGTTGAAAACCGTGATTTTATAAACAACCAGACCGGTGAGAAAGAGCAGTAAAAACACCAACAAAACCCGAAACCACCAGGTCATATAAAAGAGTGGAATAATAATGATTTGCGCCTCGTCACCTTCGTTGTTCCAAATACCCTCGTCGTTGCAGGCAATGACCCGAAACGTATAATCACCCGGAGGAATTTTGCTGTAGGTGGTTTTTCGCTCTGGTCCAGCCTCAATCCATTCATTGTCGTATCCTTCCAACATGAATTTAAACCGCACATTATTCGGCGAAACAAAGCTCAGCGCGGTGAAATAAATATCGAGCCGGTCTTCGCTATATTCAAATGATAACTGTCCGTTTTTATAATATGTGCTGTCGTGTATCACAAACTTCTCAATACGAACCGGTGGCGGCAACTGATTCTCTTTCATATCTGCAAAATCGACCATAACCGCACCTTTGAGTGTCGGGAAAATGTACTTTTCCTCTCCCAACCAAAGTTTGGATTGTTGAATCCCACCGTTGAATTCTCCAGATCGAAGGGCATCCGTTTCCTCATTGAATAGCACGGCATTTAATTTTTCCCGGTTCCCGGAAATAACTTCCTGCAATTCAGATTTACGCAACCGTGAAAGGCCTTTATTTCCGGTTAACCACAGATTTCCTTTGGAATCCTCGGTAATGGTTGAAACGACGTTTTCATTTAACCCTTGTCGGATGGTAATCTGATACATGGTATCTGTTAATATCACCATCAAACCAAAACCGTACGAACCTGCGTAAATTACACCTTGCGAATCCTCATACAAACCGCGGTAATAGCGACGCTCTTTTGTATATGTTTCTGAATTAAAAACCACTTC
>JBGTLS010000466.1:0-2161 GCA_041744015.1 Cryomorpha sp.
AGCCTGCAGATTGTAAGTGTAAAAACCCCGATCCGATGTTTTGAGATAATCTGTAATCGCCTTGCCAGTGCCGAAGGGCACACGGTCTGAAGGGCGCGGCGAAGGATATACAGTGGCCGTGTTCAACACCGTAAATTTTCCGAGTTCGATAATCTTTTGAAGAAAATAAAAATCTTCACCCGCCTGTCGCCGGTTCATGCCTCCCTGCTTCTGATAAGCCGAACTTCTCACAGCCATGCACGAACCGATGGTATGGTAGGCAAATGGAAATCCCGTGGCCATCAAGGCCTGATTATAATACCGCAGGTGCAGTTCATAATAGGCGATACCCAGATAATTCTTAGGCGCATGCTCTGTTCCGAATGTTGGATGGGCAAAATTGATGCTGCAACCGAGGGCTTTGGGATGGGTTTTAAAATGTGCATCTATCTCAACCAAATAGTTCGGTGAGCAGTTGCTATCCGCATCAAAACAAGCAATTATGCCTTCGTCATTTCCCGCGCGGTGAAGCCGGCTTACGGCTTCGTCCATACCGATCTTGCGCGCTAGTCCTACGCCTGCATGTTTTTCCGGAAGGTCATTTTCAAGAATGGTAAAAAAGCGAAATCCCTGTTCTGAATGTTGATGCTCCCACATTTTGCAGGTCACCATTGTCTGCATATTCATTTCCAGAATTTCGGCATCGGCAGATTCTGATGCATTGATCACCACGATGACTTCCACGGCACAATCTGGCCGGATACAACTGTAAAGCGCATTCAGACTGTGCTCGATTGCGGGCTCGTTGTGGCTGGGTATTACCACTACGATACCCAAACCGGGAGCAGGATCGTCGGCAATCAGTTGCGGACGATAACTGTACTTTTTGAGGTATTGATTCAAAATATCAGGGGGCTAACCTGTTCAGTTGCCACGTTCCCATGCTTCGTTTTTTGTAAACCATCCGGTCGTGCAGGCGGCTTTCCCTGCCTTGCCAAAACTCCACAGAATCCGGTATGAGCAGAAATCCACCCCAATGCGGTGGCCGCGGTATATCCTTTCCTGCAAAGGAAGCGGCAAGATCACGCACCCGAGCATCGAGGTAGCTGCGATCTGAAATTTCTTCACTCTGATCACTTGCCCATGCCCCAATCTGGCTTGCGCGTGGGCGGGAAGCGAAGTAAACATCAGAATCAGCTTCGGGTAGTTTCTCCACCACGCCCCCAAAGCGCACCTGACGGCTCAGTTCCTGCCAGTAAAAATTGGCACTGAACTGTGGATTGGCTTCCAGGTCGTGGCCCTTGGAACTATTATAATTGGTAAAACAGGAAAGTCCCCGATTGGTAATATCCCGCATATACAAAAGGCGGGCAGAAGGTCGGCCGAGTGCATCGGCTGTAGCCAGGGTGAAAGCATATGGATCCAGCACTTTGGCCTGCACGGCCTGGGTAAACCAAACTTCAAACTGTTTAAAAGGATCTGCCAACATATCAGCTGCATCGAGCGGGGCATTTTGAAAATCCCACCTGTCGTTTTTTACAAATGACCTTATTTCTTCTTTCATATTGTATTAATCCGGGTAAAACCATTGCAAAATTAAGCATTCGAAAATGGGCTTTGATAACTTATTGGTTTAGGTTTCGAAATCCATTGCAATTTAATGCCTGATTGGAATAAATTTGCAAAGTGAAATTATCCATAGACCTTACATACAAAACACCACCGGAATGGGCAGATCAGGTGCTTGCCGATTTTGATACTTTCTTACAGGATCACGCAGACTGCGAACGCAAAGCATCTTCCATGGCCATGAGTTTCGTAGCCAAATGCCCCGACAAGGTGGAAATCATCCCGGAGCTGATAGATACTGCCGTGGAAGAACTGGAACATTTCCAGGAGGTATACGCGTTTATGGAACGTCGCGGGGTACGCCTTCCCGACCGTATGCCCAAAGATCAGTACGTGGAAGAGATCATGAAGGTATGTCGATCAGGTGTGGAAGTGCGGCTTATGGATAGAATGTTGCTGGCTTCCGTACTGGAAATACGCGGTGCTGAAAGATTCCGGTTGATCTCGGAAGCTGCCACAGATCCGGAAATAAAAGCCTTTTATAAGAAGTTATGGACCAGCGAAGCGAAACATGGACACATTTATGTTAAATTCGCTCTGCATTACTGGCCCG
>JBGTLS010000467.1:0-5263 GCA_041744015.1 Cryomorpha sp.
TTCATTAAATGCCGGGATTTCTTCAAATCCCTCCACAAAAGGTGCAGCTACCTGGGCAGTATCCAGTACACGGATATAATTGGTCTTTAGTTCAGTTTCGAGAATTTCACCATCAGAAACAGCCAGAGTAACGGCATATAAACCCGGAACAGTATAAGTGATGGTTGGATTCTCCTCCGAACTCGATTCTGGAAAACCTCCTTCAAATGTCCATTCACGGCTTTCGACATTGTTATATGATAAATCGTTGAAAGTTATTTCCGACCCTATACACACCACCCGCTCATCCGCAGAAAATTCGGCATTACACAGTGCCGCTTCATCCAACACCCCAGTTGCGATCAAATTTGATTCCTGCCACAGATTACTTCGCGAGGCCACGTTGCTATTCAGAGCAGCAATCATACGTGTTTTCTGTCCTTCTGTAAACATTTTATCACAGTAAGAATATTCCATATAATTTTCCACGTTATCAAGTGAACCGCAAGTCACTCCATTGAGATTGCAATTGGTCCAGCCGATGGTATTTGGGGTATCAGCTACTCCATCATCCATATTGCAATTCGACTCCACTCCGGGTTCATTTGAACTACCCCATAAATGAGCTAAGTTGATCCAGTGTCCCACCTCGTGAGTTAGAGTATGAGATGCAGAACTGCTTGATGTACCAATTGCTCCAACATAATCGGACCTGACCACAATTCCGTCATTTGATTGACCAAATGGACCGGCGAGAGCAGAAGGATAATATGTGTATCCGGCAGCTCCGCTGGCAATCGTCCTGCACACCCAGATATTCATGTATTTAGACCGGTTCCAGATAGGTGATACCTGTTTCAGATTTTCTCCTCCGGAATTGGTCAAAGGACTTACAGTCCTTACAATACCATTGGTGCAATTGCCCTGCGGATCGATCCGTGCGAGACGAAATTCAATTCCGACGTTGGCAACAATATCCTGAAAAGCTGAATGTACTGTACTTATATTGGCATTTTGGGCTGAAAAATCCTCATTCATCACACGAATGGCGTCTTCCACCTGTTCATTTGAAATATTTTCATTTCCAAAATTGTGCACAATGTGAAAAACAACCGGAATGATATATACATCTCCATCTTTCTGGAGATTTTCACTTGCGAAATTTTTGGTAAATTCCTCAAGTTGCGCTTCATAAAATTCGGCTTGTTGTTTTATCTCGGGATTCTCAGAAAAGAGTAATTCCTGCATTTCCGTGGTATGGCACTTCACAAGAAGCTCCTCACCTTTTTCATTATAATTTTGGCCAAAAAGAGACATTGTACTTGCCGTCGCAAGTAATAACAGGTATTTCTTCATAGTTTTTGATTGAAATTCGGATTAGCCGAATATATACAAGTGGACTTCTAATTATTAATAACAAATCTTCGGGTCACTTGTTCACCTTCCGATTCGAGACGAATTAAATACATTCCCGACGCAAAGCCGGAAATTTTTAAATTTTGTGAGTGGTTTCCGGAGGGTAATTTTCCGGAATAAAAAGTTTTAAGCTGTCTACCAGTCATATCAAGCAAACTAATTCTCATATTTGTCGCGCGTTCTGTTGTGAAAGTCAGATTGGTTTCAGAGGTGGAGGGATTTGGAAAAATGATCAGCTGATTCAAAAATGAAATTTCGTCGAGACCTACTGTGGCCGGATCGAAAAGGTTAATATCATCAAGGTAAATATTCTGACCGTTAAAGCTTTTAAATTCAAATCTAAGCAAAACCGACTCTGCCAAAAAGGTTCCTGAAAGATTGTCTATTTCGACCAGTTTCCAATCATTCTGACTTTGCGGTACATATTGTCCGGTTACATTGTTTGGAATCGTCGGCAGATTGTTTCCAGAAATCGTTCGTCGTACACTCCAGGTTTCTCCGCAGTTGGACGATGCAAAGACACGTAAAACATCATTGCTGGTGCTGTTGCGCCGGGTATAAGCGTACCTGAATTGCAAAACAGCATTGGGAGAAACCCCAGATAAATCGAAAGTAGGGCTGATAAGATCCGAAAATACATTATCCGGATTAAGCCGGCCCCAGACACGGACACTTTGAGTTCCGGAATACGATGCATTCGAAACCAACTCCCAACTATGTGCTCCCTCTACAGGTGGCACAACAGACCAATTATGCTCATCAGACTGAAGACTCGTATATCCTTCCCAGCCTTCGGCAAAGGGAACTGTGAGTTCGGATGTTCCAAGCACGCGCACGTAATCTGCTTTTACGGTATTTATGGTTCCACTCGCATTTCCCACCGTCAGAGTTACCGCATAATCACCAGGGATGTTGTAGGTTACTTGTGGGGCAGGTTCACTCGAAGTCATTGGTTCTCCACCTTCGAAAGTCCATTCATATGTAGTAATACCGTTATACGAAAGATCCTCAAAATGCAGCGATGAACCCTCACATATGATTGGGAGCGTCGTCGACTTAAAGTCTGCCAGACATAACACGCCCGGACCAACCACACCTGTCTCAATAAGATTTTGAGGCTCCCATAAACTGGATCGGTAAGAAACGAAGTAATTAAAGGATGCGAGCATGCGGGTGGCCTGACCGGCCGTAAACATTTTGCTACAACTCGAGTAATCCATATGGTTTTCTACATTCTCCTGAACACCGCATGACATAGCATTTAAATTGCATCCAAACGCGCCAATGGTATTCGGGGTATCTAAAACTGAGTCATCTATTTCGCAGTTTGACTCCAGACCAGGATCATTCGTGGGGCCCCAGGTATGATCGAGGTTTACCCAGTGTCCTACTTCATGAGCCATGGTGTGAGAACGACCAGGGCTGGAAGTCCCAATAGCACCTACATGATCGGACCGGACCACAATCCCGTCGCTAACATCTCCACTGGCTCCGCTCACCGTAAATGGATTGAATGTATATCCCCCCGCTCCACTGGCAATTGTGCGGCAGACCCACACATTCATGTAACTCTGCCTGTCCCAGATAGGAGAAATGACTTTCAGATTTTCGCCACCCGAATTTGTCAGAATACTTTCTACACGCAATATGCCATTGGTACAATTTCCATCCGGATCCAATTGGGCCAGGCGAAACTCCACTCCCACATCGCCAATAACACCTTGAAAATTTGGGTGAACAGAAGCCAATTCAACGTTCCCGGCATTAAAATCTTCATTCAAAACGCGAATGCAATCTCTCACCTGATCGTCAGAAATGTTTTCAGTCCCGTTGTTGTGGATTATGTGAAACACAACTGGAATAATGATAGGATCGCCATCCTTTTGCCGGGGTGTTGTGGCAAATTCCTTTGTAAACGCCTCGAGTTCAATCCGCGCGGCCTCTGCTTCGATCAATAATTCCGGATTGGCCTCAAACAAAGCCTCCTGCATGAGATATGTGTGACAGGGTGCAACTACAACATCTTCCAACACTTCTTCCTGTGCCAAAGTTACTTTCGTAGTCAACAAGCACAGTCCGGTCAGGAAAATAACATGAAATTTTACGCTTCCTATCATACTTTCATCAGTCTATTCATTTGAGCCTACATATTACATTACAGAGATTCGACGGGCAGTCTGCTGTCCGTCAGCTGCAATTCTCACCAGATATACACCCGAAGCCAATTGACTCACATCAAATGATTCGAATTGATTTCCCGAAGCTCTCTCACCGCTGAAAACAGTTTTAACAACGCGTCCCGTTAAATCAAGGATTTCAACAGATAAGTTCATTGATTTCTCCAGTTCATAGTTCATAAACATCATATCTGCGCTTGGATTGGGGTAAATGCTGAGATCCTGGAGGGCCGTAATTCCTCCTATATTAAGCGCAGCATCAAAAATATTGATGTTATCAATATAAATATGATTCCCGTTGTCACTTACAAATTCAAATCGAATCCGAAACTCTGGATTCCAAAAAACGCTTGTTACATTTTCAATCACTACCTCATCCCATTGATCCTGAGTAGTAGGGGTAAAGACACCCGTAACATTATTTGTAACTGTGGGTAGATTATTAATATTCAAAGTTTTCCTGATACTCCAGGTATCTCCGCAATCACGGGAAATCCATACACGCAAAACATCTGCAGAATTTACATTCCGACGGGCATGGGCATATTTAAATGTGAAATGATGATTGGCAGAAATTCCACTCAGATCGTAAGTAGGACTGATAAGGTATTCCACATCCACATCGGCAGTATTCAGACGGCCTGGCACAAAAGCACATTTCGTTCCTTCATATCCCACGGCAGTATTAATTTGCCAGCTAACATTGTCCCCATCGGGATTGATTACAGTCCAACCCTGACCATCCGTATCAAATGAGGTAAACGATTCAAACCCTTCAAAGTATGGTAATGAATTCTGCCCAGCTGCAAGGACGGTTACAAAACCTTCTTTGGTAACAGTTTCGCTTCCGAGTGCATTTGAAACTGTAAGCGTCACAGAATACACGCCGGGAGTATTGTATGTGATCACGGGAGAAAGAACTGAGGAGGTGGAAGGTGTACCTCCGGGGAACGACCATGATCTGGTTTCCACTCCATTAAAAGAATAATCTTCAAATGTAATGGTCTTTCCAGTGCAGATCATCGTAGAGCTTTTGGCAATAAAATCTGCTTCACATATTACGGGTGTATTGAGCACACCCGTAGCAATCAGATTCGATTCTGTCCACAGGGAATTCCGCTGAGCAACAAAAGAATTCATCGCCGAAGTCATCCGTTGTGCCTGGCCCTGCGTAAACATGACAGCACAACTGCTGTAATCCATAAAATTTTGCACATTGTCCAATGTACCGCAACTGCTCCCGTTAATTGGGCAGTTATCCTGATAACCGATTGTATTCGGAGTGTCTGCCACCTCGTCATCAACATCACAATTGGTTGAAAGGCCATTGCTGGTACAACAACCCCACGTATGATAGAGATTCGTCCAATGACCGATTTCGTGTGACGTCGTACCGTCATTGTTTCCCGCAGCTGTGCCGATACGACCTATTCTGTCGTGTCGCATTACAATGCCATCGAGATAAGCTGTTGCTGCGGTATTGACCGTATTGGGAAAAGACGCGTACCCTAAGGTAGTAAAACCTGGCGTGGAAGACTCGATGGATTTCACAACCCAAATGTTAAAATATTTATTTCTTGGCCAATTCGGAACAGCAGCTTTTAATGTGTTAGTTGCATTGTTGGTACCCTGATCGTATACCCGCACGATGCCATTCGTGCAATTTCCATCAGGATCGATTTGAGCCATGC
>JBGTLS010000468.1:0-10174 GCA_041744015.1 Cryomorpha sp.
GTAAAAATGTAACCTCTTGTAGCTGGCATATTGAAATAATCCGCTCCCTGACTGTTGGTAGCTCCGGAAAGATTGGTTTCCGGATCAATTCCTGTGTAATCAGTAAAAAGAAGCAAATTCCGGCCAGTGAATGACAGAGAAAGACCTTTGATAAAGGTATTTTCAAAAAGGGTTGGACTGAAACTGTAGCTCAGGGTAACCTGACGCATTCTGATCCAGCTTCCATCCTCAATAAATGATCGGGAAGCTCCGGTAAAACCGGATAGAGGTCCGAAAACATAACTATTTTCATCCCGTATAATTTCGGTAGAGTTCGCCTGACCAGAAACGTTCTGGCCATTGATTTCAGTACCAGGAGCATACACACCTGAATTGCCTTGAACCACATCCTCAAAGACAAAGGATTCTCCGCGGTTGTCGGCTACATCTGTATGTGTACCGAAATAGTACATCGCGCCACGGGTTCCATTCCAGATATCTCCTCCTTTGCGAATATCCCAAAGCATGAAGAAATTCCAATTTTTATAAGATACAGTAGTATTCAGTCCCATTAGATAATCCGGATTTGGATCTCCGACTTTTACTTCTACAGGTGAATATACCGGATACCCACTGGCATCTACCAGTGCATTTCCATTTGCATCACGTTCCCAGTCATCACCGTAAAGTGTTCCGTATGCTTCTCCTACCACAAGTCGTTGATTGGCTCCAAAGAAACCCCATGGTAAGTCGATTACGTCAACACCTGGTGCAAGTTCCTTTACCATGTTCCGGTTGCGGGTGAAAACCCCACCAACATTCCATCTAAAGTTGTCAGTTCTTACAACGTCGGCGTCAAGAGATATCTCTATCCCTTTGTTTTCCATTACGCCAATATTCTGCCACTGATTTTCGATTCCGGATGATCCTGCTACTGGCACTGCTACGAGCAAATCTTTTGATTGCTGGTTGTAGTACGTAAATTCAAATCCGAAGCGATCTTCAATAAAGCGCAAATCGAGACCAATTTCAAAAGTTTCGGTAAATTCTGGTTTTAGATCCTCATTACCAGCTATATCACCAAATGTGAAACCTGAATTGCCCAGGAATGGAAACTGAGTACCGTTAATCCATCCACTTTGCACGTTTGCCTGAGAGAAGTAAGTGCGGTTGGTTCCAAAATCAGGTTCAATACCCACGCGCGCAAATGAAGATCGAATCTTACCAAATGAAAGTACATCGTTGTCTTTAAGGCCATCAAAAAGCTCCGTAAAAACAAGAGATCCACTAATCGAAGGGTAGAATATACCTGTTGAAACATCTCCAAAAGTGGAAGATTGATCTCTTCTTGCAGTCAATGTAACGTAGATCGCATTGTCCCAACTCATAGTAGCTTCCCCGAATACGCCAGAAAGACGTCTTCTGTCAATATCATTTGTTGATATGATAGATGAAGCATTCGAAACGTTGTAGAAGTTGTCCAATGCAAATCCGTCACCTTGTACATACACATTATCCAGGTCCCGCTGATTTACGTTGTAACCCAGTATCCCGGACAGACCAAAACGATTAAAGGTTTTATTGAAGTTGGCAAGAAAGTCATGGTTGATTTCTTTCCAGGTATAAGTGTCTTCAATTAAGCGACCAGCAGGAGAAGTATTAGAACCAATAGAAATGATCTGAGTACGTCTGTCAGTGTAAGTGTCAATACCTGCGCGATAAGTCAATGTCATCCAGTCATTCACAACATATTCGGGTTGGATATAGCCAAATAGTCGGTTTACGTCATCATTAAAAGGATTTCTATTGATGGTCCAGTACGGATTGTCATAACCAGTTACCCCACGATAAGATCTCTGTGTTCCATTTGGATTGAGGAATGCACTTGGATCTTCCGGATCAGAGGCTCCGTTGCTATTGTCAAAACTTGGGGTGGTTCGCAAAAGTCCGAGCATCAAACCAGATATATTACTTCCTTGTTGAATTCGTGTTCCTCCACTATTGGTATAAGAAAGTGAACCGGTTACAGATAAACGGTCAGTTACTTTGGCTTTAGAGGTGAATCGCATCGATGTTCTCGAGAAATCGTTAAGCGGAATAATTCCGGATTCCCGAGAGTCTGCAACTGAGAAAATCAAATTAGCCCTGTCTGACCCACCTGAAATCGTGAGTGAGTTATTGGCTCTGGTACCAGTTTGAAAAAAATTATTGACATTGTCAAAACTTTCGCCGGTGATTTCCGGTCCCCATGAAAATGGCGAACTGGTTCCGGTACCATCCGAACCCAGACCCTGTCCAAATCTTGTCTGATATCCAGGCAGCTTGTTCACTTCCATAAACTCAAATGAGCTATTAAAATCAATAGCCATTTTTTGGCCATAAGCGCCTTTTTTCGTGGTGATAAGAATAACGCCATTTGCACCTCGGGTACCATACAGGGCTGCAGCGGCACCACCTTTCAACACCGATACTGTTTCAATGTCATTTGGATTAATGTCAATAGCCCTGTTAGAAAGAGATACTCCTTCACGCAAATCCTGGGTCAAACTTTGATTGTTGTTAATTGGCACACCGTCCACAACAAATAAAGGTTGATTGTCATTAGATGAAAAAGTGGCATTTCCTCTTATCTTGATATAAGAAGCCGCTCCGGAAGCTCCGGAACTGTTCGTGACCTGAATACCACTCATCCGCGCAGCCATTCCCGTTACCGGGTTCATCTCGCCAGAACTTTGGATTTCTCTACCGGACACCTGTTCCACACTGTATCCAAGTGCTTTGGTTTCTCTGGTTATACCCAAAGCAGTTACAACCACTTCATCAATAGCTACACCGGCCTCTAAAACTATTAGAAGGGATGTACTTGTTCCCAAAACCATTTCTTTGGTGGTCATACCAATAAAGCTGATAACCAAAGTCTGACCAGGCATCGCATCGATGGTAAATCGTCCATTCATATCGGTTGCAACACCCGTGGTCGTGCCTTTAATCGCAACAGTGGCACCGGGCATTGTTTCATTTGATCTCGCGGATTGTACCGTTCCCGAATAGGTGACGGGCGTCTGTCCAAAAGCGAGTTGAACTAAAAAAACCAGCGAGAATGTCGCTAGCAGAAACTTGAACTTCATAGGCTTAAGTATTAGGTTAGATAATTGGGTTTGTTTCCTGACAGCTTGAAATAGTCCGGGAATCACGGTGAAAATATAAATTTTTCGAAGATTTAACCTTTTGGTAACATGGTACTTTTCAAACAGAATTAACTGAATATAGTTTATAAACCAATTAAATTAGTGAAAATGAGGGTTTTACCATGAGGATTAACCACACAAAAAAACCCGTTGCGTCTTAAGACACAACGGGTTTTTTAACATTTGGATTCTCAGATTTACATCATACCACCCATTCCGCCCATATTCGGCATTCCTCCGCCACCTTTTTCTTCTTCCTGTACGTCGGATATAACGCATTCGGTAGTAAGAAGCATTCCGGCGATAGATCCGGCATTCTCCAGGGCTACGCGAGATACTTTGGTTGGGTCGATTACGCCTGCTGCAAAAAGATCTTCATAAACCTCCGTGCGTGCGTTGTATCCAAAATCACCTTTGCCTTCACGTACTTTCTGTACGATGATCGATCCCTCGCCACCGGCGTTGAATACGATCTGACGAAGTGGTTCTTCGATCGCTCTGCGAACGATTTGGATTCCGGTGTGCTCATCGGCATTTTCGCCTTTCAGATTTTCGAGTGCACCTGCTGTGCGCAGGTATGCAACGCCACCACCTGGTACGATTCCTTCTTCAACAGCGGCACGTGTTGCATGCAATGCATCATCCACACGGTCTTTTTTCTCTTTCATTTCCACTTCACTTGCGGCTCCAACGTAGAGTACGGCAACACCGCCAGCCAATTTGGCCAAGCGCTCCTGCAATTTCTCTTTGTCGTAATCTGAAGTTGTGGATTCGATTTGCGCTTTGATTTGATTCACGCGGCCTTCGATGGCAGATTTCTCACCAGCTCCGTTTACCACAGTGGTGTTGTCTTTATCAATGGTGATTTTTTCGCATGTTCCCAAATCAGCCAGTGTGGCATCTTCGAGTTTGCGTCCCTGCTCTTCCGAAATCAAGGTTCCACCAGTCAATACCGCGATGTCTTCCAACATGGCTTTGCGACGGTCACCAAAACCTGGTGCTTTTACAGCGGCAATTTTGAGTGATCCACGGATTTTATTTACCACCAAAGTAGCAAGGGCTTCGCCTTCCACATCTTCAGAAATAATAAGGAGTGGACGACCCGTTTGTGCAGCTTTCTCAAGGATAGGAAGCAAATCCTTCATATTTGAGATCTTTTTGTCGTAGATCAGGATGTATGGATTCTCCAATTCTGCCAACATCTTTTCAGGGTTGGTCACAAAATAAGGAGAGAGGTATCCACGGTCAAACTGCATACCTTCCACGATGTCTACGTACGTTTCAGTTCCTTTCGCTTCTTCAACTGTGATAACACCTTCTTTTTTCACTTTGGCCATGGCCTCAGCGATGAGTTTACCAATATTGCTGTCGTTGTTGGCAGAAATGGTGGCAATTTGCTCAATTTTGGAATTGTCGTCTCCCACTTCACGTGAAATTTTCTTCAATTCGGCAACCACCGCAGCAACTGCTTTATCAATACCGCGTTTCAGATCCATCGGATTTGCACCGGCAGCCACGTTTTTCAAACCTGTGGTCACCATGATTTGCGCAAGAAGGGTAGCAGTGGTTGTTCCATCTCCAGCCATATCAGCGGTTTTGGAAGCCACTTCTTTGATCATTTGAGCACCCATGTTTTCAATAGGATCCCGTAATTCTATTTCTTTTGCTACGGTCACACCATCTTTGGTGATCATTGGAGCGCCAAATTTTTTATCGATAATTACATTTCGGCCTTTTGGTCCGAGTGTAACTTTTACTGCATCAGCCAATGCATCCACGCCACGCTTCAGTTTTTCACGTGCGCTTACATCAAAAGTGATTTCTTTTGCCATGATATTCTATCGTTTTAGTTCTTAGTTAAATGTGATTAGTTTTTACCGATTACACCGAAAATGTCGGATTCCCGCATGATCAGGTATTTCTTGTCGTCGAGTTTGATTTCGGTACCGGCATATTGTCCGTAGAAAACCTTGTCACCTGCTTTGATTTTCGGTTTGTTGCCTTTCTCGTCCTCATCACTCACGGAAATAACAGATCCATGAAGTGGTTTTTCTTTGGCTGTATCGGGGATGAATATGCCGCTTGCTGTTTTTTCTTCTGATGGAGACGGTTCTATCACAACTCTGTTTTGAGAACCTGCAATAGGTTTAAAGTTTACTGACATTGTTTTTCTTTTTAGGGTTTACAATTGATATGCGCACCTTGTCAGAAAACGTGCCATGCGGATCAACATGAAAACTTTGCAGTTTTTGTCACAAAAGGGCAAAAAAAATGTCAGTGTGAATGACACACTGACACATTGCAATTTGATGAACCAGAGTTTATTCCTCTGCGGGGTCCATGTCAGCACCGGGTTGAACTCCCGCCGGTTGCGGCATGGGTTGCTCCTGAAATGGTACTGTGGATTCTATCGGTAAGCCTGTGTCGTGAAATGCAGCAGTGGATAGGCATAGTACGAATAGTACGATAGCCAATGTCCATGTGCTTTTCTCGAGAAAATCTGCAGTGCGTTTTACACCACCTATCTGATTGGCCGATGAGAAGCTGGAATCAAGTCCGCCGCCTTTGGGATTCTGTATAAGGACAATCAGAGAAAGAAGTATGCAAACAATAATGATGAGTACAATTAAAAAAACCTGCATGGGTATTAATTTTTTGAGTTTTCTTCCGCTTGTTTTTGGAGAGCGGCAAAGTAAATGCTTTTTTCCGGATATTTCAACCCGAGATTTTGGTAAGCCCGGGCAGCTTTTTTATAATCGCCTTGTCGCTCGTATATCTTTGCCAGTGTTTCAGTTACAAACGATTCATCTTCCATTAAGCTCAGTTTTCCCATGTGCGAAGGTGAGAAGAATGCTTTTTTGACAGGAGATATTTGTGGCGTATCCTGAATAAATTTTTCGATCAGGCTTTGGGTTTCTGATGATTGCGCCTTCGGCTTACGTTGATTATCCAATTGAAGCAACCAATCTGAAAAACGCTCTGCAACTTTTGGTTTTTCTATATGCGCTGAAATAGTGGAGTCAGGTTTTTCCAGGCTATGTATGACTTCCAATTCGCCGATTTGCATCATGGCCTCCCGCATAATCTGATCCTCCATTGGTTCTTCAGATAATTTGATAGTTTCAGAGCCAGGTAGTAGCGACGACAGTTGTGCTTCTTCGCTTACAACTTCGAAATGGTCTATGTCGGATTTCTCAGTTTCGAAAGGGAATTCACTTTTCAGTATATCGCTTTGTTTGGAAATAATGGTTTCAGAAACCTCTGAATCAGATACTGATCTCAAAACCTGTGGTCGAATGAGATACTCATAAACCTTGGATCTATCTGACGCATAGATGGCGGCAATATTGAGTTGGATTTTGAAAGCAATGTCATCCTGCTCTTTCAACCCGATGGCTTTCAATATTTGGAAAGTGGCGCAATATGGATAATCGGAAGTGAGTTTTTCGATACCAGCCAGCTGGTCCGCGCCTGACACCTTGCGCTTTTCCATCATAGATATAATCGTCGACTTCTGCATCTTACCACGCGCCCAGTGAGGCGTCAAAAATGTCCTGAACCAATTGGGCGTTGATATCTTCGATCAGAGATGCTTCCACCCTGTTAAAATCCTCGGTAGAAGGATAATCAGCAAAGCGACTAAAAGTTTTTTCAAAGTTTTTACTGCGATCGAGGGTATTGATATACTTTACTTTAAGTGTGACCGTCAGTCGGTTGAGGGCGGCTACTTCATCACTGGTCACGGCAGCATTCCCGGTGATGTATCCTGTGACGACTCCCTCATACTGAAGATCACCTTTCTTTTCAATCAGATCAAGTCGTGTTTGTGCGAGCATCAAATCTTTATAAGATTCTGATATAAGTTGGTTGTAATTGGGTGCAGCCATCGGGGTGGCGATCTGGAATGTTTTTACCGAAAAGGTAGATGCACCGGCGGGGATGTCAGCCCCTGTTGTGGAGTAACTGACTGTGCATGATGAAATTAAACCAATGAATACTACATAAAGGGAAAAAACAAATATCTTTTTCATGCCATCCTTACTTCAAATCGTATTCCTTAATTTTTCGGTACAATGTTCTTTCACTAATTCCCAATTCTTTCGCTGCCTGTTTTCGTCGGTTTTTGTATTTCCTTAAGGCTTTTTGAATCAAATCTCTTTCGGTATCCTCGAGGCTCAATGATTCTTCGACTTCTTCGTGTTCGTCAATGTGAGATACCGATTCCCTTGGAGTAATGTCGTAATTGTGAGAGCGATCTTTGGGGATAATCTGTGGTTTTGTGGAAACTGTTTCGAATTGGTCATAAAGTCGGCTAAGTGCTGCTGGATTGTACGCGCTTGAGTGTTCCCGGTCTTCCGACACGCCACCCCGGGGGGTTCTGTTTTCCATCAATTCCAATACGATGGTTTTCAAATCGGAAATATCCTGACGCATTTCAAAAAGGAATTTGTACAGAATTTCTTTTTCGGGAAAATCTCCGTTTGACTTTTCCTGAGAGGCAAGGGCCGGCAAATTGGAACGGGCTATTTCCGGAAGGTATTGTCGCAGAATATGGGCGTTGATATTGCGCTCTTCTTCTATGACCGAAAGTTGCTCAGTAATATTTTTCAACTGACGAATATTGCCCGGCCATCGGTAATTTTCGAGCATGGTCTCAGCTTCTATGTCCGCTTTAATTGATGGCATTCTGTACTTTTCGGCAAAATCAACTGCAAATTTTCTGAAAAGCAATGCAATATCTTCTTTTCGATCCCGCAAGGGTGGAAGATAAATGGGCACAGAGTTTAACCGATAGAACAGATCTTCCCGAAATTTTCCATTTGCAATAGCTTTGTTTACATCTACATTGGTGGCGGCAATAATCCGAACATTCGTCTTGATGACTTTCGATGAACCAACTTTGATAAATTCGCCGGATTCAAGTACCCGCAATAACCGAACCTGTGTCAGCAGTGGAAGTTCAGCCACTTCATCAAGGAAAATGGTGCCTCCATTAGCCACCTCAAAATACCCCTTCCGGGAATCACTCGCCCCTGTAAATGCACCTTTTTCGTGACCAAAAAGTTCGGAGTCGATGGTACCTTCGGGAATTGCACCGCAGTTTACAGCGATATAAGCACCATGTTTGCGCTGAGAGAGGTTGTGTATGATTTGAGGAATGGTTTCTTTCCCTGTCCCACTTTCACCAGTGATGAGCACCGAAATATCTGTTGGCGCCACCTGCATGGCAACGTCCAGCGCCCTGTTTAGAAGAGGTGAATTGCCGATGATCCCAAATCTTTGTTTAACCTGTTGTATCGTCATCGTATTAATCGATCAGTTGGCCAATAAGCGTTGCTGAAGTGCAGTCAGTGATGAGTGTATTCACATAACTTCCTAATTGTACATTCCCTTTCGGGAAAACAACAACGGCATTTTGTGAATTACGACCGTAGAGTTCGTCCGGCGATTTTTTGCTGTGTCCTTCTACCAACACTTCGCAAATCTGTCCCAGCGATTCTTTGTTTCGCCGGTGAGAATTGGCTGTTTGAATTTCTATAATTTCCTCTAATCGGGATTGTTTCAGGGTTTCAGGAATGTCATCGGCGTATTTCCTTTCTGCGAGGGTTTTCGGACGTTCGGAATATTTGAACATATAGGCAAATTCATAACCAACTTCTTTCATGAGAGAAATGGTGTCGGCGTGTTCTTCGTCTGTCTCGCCACAGAATCCCGTAATGATGTCTGTGCTGATCGCACAGGTTGGCATAATGCGTCTGATGGCAGCGATCCGATCCTGATACCACTCCCGTGTATATCCGCGGTTCATCCTTTGCAACATATTGCTATTACCACTCTGGACTGGCAGGTGGATGTATTTACAGATGTTCTCGTATTTTGCCATCGTGAGCAACACGTCGTCTGTCATGTCTTTTGGATGGGAAGTGGAAAACCGCACGCGCAGTTTTGGATTGACCTGCGCCACTTTTTCAAGCAGTTGGGCAAAATTGACCGAAGGTTTTGAGGGGTCGGTGATTTCTCCTTTTTTGGAAATATTCCAGCGATAAGAATCCACGTTTTGTCCAAGCAAAGTCACCTCGCGATAGCCCTGTTCAAAGAGATAAGTGGCTTCGTGAACGATCGATTCGGCGTCCCGGCTTCTTTCGCGGCCACGCGTAAAGGGCACCACGCAAAAAGAACACATGTTGTCACATCCGCGCATGATGGAAATAAACGCCGTGACACCATTGCTGTTGAGGCGGATAGGGCTGATCTCTGCATACGTTTCCTCCCTCGAAAGCAATACATTCACTGCTTTTCTTCCGTCGGAGATTTCATCGATCAATCCGGGTAAATCGCGGTAGGCATCCGGTCCGACAACAAGATCAACGAGTTTTTCTTCTTCCAGCAATTGCGACTTGAGACGCTCGGCCATACAACCGAGAATTCCGATCATCAGTTTTGGATTCTTTTTTTTGTTGCCATTGAAATGATTCAACCGATTGCGCACGCGCTGTTCGGCATTTTCGCGAATAGAGCAGGTATTGATCAAAACCAGGCTGGCTTCCTCAGAGTTTCTTGTGGTCTCATAACCTTCTTTGGCCAGAATAGCCGCCACAATTTCGCTGTCCGCAAAATTCATAGCGCAACCATAACTTTCCAGATAGAGCTTTTTTCCACCCGTTTTTACAGGGGCCTCAATTAGCGTGACATCTCCCTGCCGACTTTCCTCTATTACTTTGTTTGATCCTGTAAGCATTCCGCTTTGTTTTAAACGGCTGCAAAGATATCGAAATTTGAAGGATATCTGCCAAAATGACACATGAAATTGCTCTCATTTCTGACGGGTTTTAGAACGATTCGAAGGAATGATTACAAATACCTGACGCGCGATTAAAAATTCATTGTGTTACTTTGTGCGCAAATAAAACGCACTGTTTTAAGAAAAATATATTGTTTATGGCCAAGAATCTCGTCATCGTGGAGTCGCCTGCAAAGGCAAAAACAATTGAAGGTTTTCTCGGGAA
>JBGTLS010000469.1:0-2904 GCA_041744015.1 Cryomorpha sp.
AACAATCGACTTTCGTACGTTCCTTTGCAGTGGATTCCATTGGGTCAAAAATACAGTTTTAGAAGTGTTTTGGAATTGCTCTGAATTACAAACGCATATCAACAGGATTATTCAAGACTTCAACAATGGGCTTATTCAAATCTCCGGGAATGTTAGGCATTTGTATACCGCATGTTATCTTTTTATTACAAATCCGTATCTTCCGCCTTCAAAATTAAACCCATCACACATGAAGAAGTTTTTGATTTCCGGCGCTATGCTGTTAATTGCTGTCGGGCTGAATGCCCAGGACGGCGATGTGATTAAGATAAAGCCGGAAAGTGGATACAGTTTTACTGTAATAAAAGAATTGGACGCCACTCCTGTACAGAATCAGTTCAGGACAGGAACCTGCTGGAGTTTCTCTGCGTTGGCTTATTTCGAAAGTGAACTGATCCGTACGGGAAAAGGTGAGCACAACCTCAGCGAAATGCATGTGGTAAATCACACGTATAAAGACAAAGGCGAGCGCTATGTGCGCATGCATGGACACACCAATTTTGGAGCCGGTGGTGCTTTTGTGGACATTGCCCATGTCTGGAAAAAGTACGGTATCGTGCCGGAAGCAGTATACACCGGACTTGATGAGGGTGAGACTGAGCACAACCACTCCGAGCTCGATCTGATTCTGAAATCATATGTGGACGCGGTAATTGAGAACAAACAAAAAGGCCTGACCAGTAAATGGAAAGAAGGTTATGACGCCGTTGTGGACACCTACCTCGGTGCAGTTCCGGAAGAATTCGAATATCAGGGTAAAAAATATACACCCAAATCATTTGCCGATGAGCTCGGCCTGAACATGGACGATTATGTTTCAATCACAAGTTATACCCACCATCCTTTTTACGGAAAGTTCATGCTTGAAATTCCTGACAACTGGCTGCATGTGGAAAGCTACAACCTGCCACTTGATGATATGATGCGGGTGATGGAGCAAGCCGTTTCAAACGGACATACCTTTGCCTGGGGTGCAGATGTATCTGAAAAAGGGTTTGCTTTCCGCGAAGGATTGGCATTGCTGCCAGAAGACGAATCAACCATTCAGATTAAAGGGCGCGACAATCAGCAATTTAATGACGCAGGAGCTGAAAAAATCAGCAATGCCTTTCAAGAACCGGTAAAGCAAAAAACTGTAAGTCAGGATATGCGCCAGCAACAATTTGACAACTGGCAAACCACAGATGACCACGGCATGCAGGTGACGGGAATGCTTCAGGACCAAAACGGAGATAAATATTACATGGTAAAAAATTCCTGGGGAACTGAACACAATGGCCTTGGCGGATATTTTTTCGCCAGCGAAGCATATGTGAAATTAAAAACCATGAACATCTACCTGCACAAAGATGCCATTCCAAAAGATATTGCTAAAAAACTGATGTTGTAGTTGAGATCATTCTCACAGCTTCATTGGTTCGGATAAAATCCAGAAGCAAAGATTAAAAAAAGAGCGGGGCCTTGGCCCCGCTCTTTTTTTAATCTTATCTACTCAACCTTATTGTTTCAAAAATTTCTCTTCGGCAATTTTATCAGATGTCAGAATTTGTAATGTATATATGCCTTTGTCGAGATTACTGACTGGTTGAACAAAATTGTTGCCATTCAATTGAAGATTTCGCTCCACAACCAATCGCCCTAAAGCATCGAAGATGCGCATCTGTGCCGGTCCATTCAACGGTATTACCACATTGATTTGATCGTCGGCGGGATTGGGAAAAATGTGGGCATCCACAGATTCAATGTTTACCGTATTGACCACACCACTGCAGGTTACTGAAGGGTGTCCATTGTCAATTTCACCGCCTATACCACAATACCCCAGACGATTGATCACCACCAGATAGTCACCTTCAATTTCGGTATACCAGCTTATGGAACAATTATCGACAGCAGATGTAAGACCAACAATATCATCATTTGGACCGTAAATCGTATATGTGATGGGCCATGTACCCGCTCCCGGGCCCTGACATGCGCTAAAAACATATGTAACATCAGCAGGTAAATCTGAAAGTGTATATGCTTCACTCATCCATACTTCAAATCCTTCAAGCGTCACCACATCACATATGCCATTTGCGTCCGGTACGGGTACACCTTGCGTATCAAAATTGTCATAAGGTCCGTCTGCATATGCTTCACACGGTTGACTGCAATCGCCTTCCACGGTATATGTAACGAAACAATCTGGAAAATCAACCGATGTAAACGTGAGCGTCACTACGGATGGATTGCTAAATGGGCCTGCACTTATAATATTGGTATCTGCAATTTCAATGATAGATTCATTCTCTGAATTGGAGAGTAGAAAACCGTTCGTGCCGAAATCACTCAGTTCCATAACATAAACCCATCCGGGGACATCTTCGGGACAACTGATATCATCTGATTCTATGGTGGGAAAGGTAACTTCCGTACAATCCCCCGAGCCACTTGTGATTCTATCCCATATGGTCCGGGAATCCTGTGCTTTCTTAGCAGTTACATTGTTGTTGCCTATTGAAGGATTGTCATTTGCAGTTTTTGAAAGTGTATTCGATTGCGCCTGGGCTTCGGGAAGCAGCAGGATAAGGAGGGTTATACATATTCCTGTGTTAAGTATATTTCTAAACATATCGTTCTGATTTTATGAGTAATACCGCAAAACATTTGCGCTTAACTCAAAATTAGTTATTTCAAATTCACTTGAAAAAGAACACATCCATACTTTGGTCGTCTTGTAAACGAAGACAAAAACAGATGTTTTCACTAATTAAAACTTGAATAATAGATAGTTATAACAAAAACCAGCATCCTGAGTATACTGCGCAGAACTTTGATGAAAGAAATACAAAAAACTATTCACCGTTGTCATTCAATATT
>JBGTLS010000470.1:0-4017 GCA_041744015.1 Cryomorpha sp.
TGCCCGGTTCTTAATAATAAATTGTTCTCTCAATTTGATTCTGAGTGCTCCGGAATAGGGTGGTGTAATTGGTTATATCAAAACTAAATAAATACTTTAATTTCTCTATCGGGTTCATTCAGAGAAGCCAGGAAATATTACGCCCTTTCAGGGCTGGTAGATATTTGTTGCCGTTATTCCGATGGGCTTCGCCACATCGCTAATATATGTCGCCCTTTCAGGGCTGGGACTATTTTATGACGTTTTTTACGATGGGCTTCGCCACATCGCTGATATATTTCGCCCTTTCAGGGACTGGTTTTTCTACGTTGCCTTTATTCCGATGGGCTTCGCCACATCGCTGATATATTTCGCCCTTTCAGGGCTGGTACGTATTGGATGCGTTTATTACTTTTCCGGGATTTTGGGAGGAGATTGAGAAAGTGGGAATTGAATTGGGTAGTGAGTAGTGGGTTGACCATGCCTGAATAACACTGACTGGAAAATTTAATTTATTGCGTTCAACTTTGTACTTTGTACTTTGAACTTTGTACTTGATACTTTGTCCTTGGTACGTTTCTGATAAACAATGCCCAAAACATAAATGATCTGAGAATTCCACCAGCAAACCGATTGGAAAAGTTATCTGGAAACTTAAAAAGATTTTACAGCATCAGAATCAATAAACAATGGAGAATTATTTTTAGATGGTTTAAAGATGATGCCTTCGAAGTCCAAATTGCCGATTATCACTAAAATTTAATCAATGGAACGACTTAAAAACATACACCCCGGAGAAATATTGAAAGAAGAATTTCTGGAGCCTCTTGGAATTTCGGCTTACAGACTTTCAAAAGAAACTTTTATCCCACAGACCAGGATTGGTGAAATTGTAAAAGGAAACAGAAGGATCACAGCTGATACGGCATTGAGGTTATCAAAATTTTTTGGTTCAAGCGCAAAATTTTGGCTTGAACTTCAGGACGATTATGATCTGGAAGATGAAATGCTGCGCAAGAGCAAGGAACTTCAGGAAATAAAAACAATAAATAATAACGCTGCCTAATAATTGCGGAAACCGAAATTAATGTGCTGATCAGTCATGGCTAAAAACCAGGAACCAAGAACTACCTCCGCAACCAATCTCCAAGATCCTCCTCTGCACCGAGACCCAATTTCTCGCGGAGCCTTTGTTTGCGTTTCCGCACTGAGTCGGGAGAGATATTAAATATCTGGGCGATTTCCTTGGCAGTAAGGTCGAGCCGCAGGTAAGCACACATGCGCAGGTCGCCTGAACTCAGTTCGGGATAGCGATGGTGTAATCCTGAAAAAAAGTTGGGGTGCACTTCTTCAAAATGGATTTTAAAAGCTGCCCAGTCCTGATCCATATTTTGTGCCGACTTCAGAAGATTGAGGGCTTCCCGGATGACTCTTTCTCTGTCAGCTTCCGATTGTTTTTTATACGTGCTGAGCACTTCCTGTAATGCCGAAAACATTTCATTTTTATTCACCAGGTGTAATGCTTTCCCTACCAGTTCACGGTCGCGGAAGGCGATTTTCTGTCGGAGAGATTCCTGCTCAAGCGTATTCAGTCTTTCTTTGGCGATCATTTCCTGCCGCAATTGTTCTTGTTGGGCTTGATTTTTTTCGATGTTCAGCTGTGTTACAGCCTGTTCCTGCTCCAGAATTACATTTTTCTGCCGAAGATTTTGGTTGGTAGTGCGCATGGTGATAATGAGCAGGACTGCGAAAATGATACCGGCAATGACAGTGCCGATCCAAAGAAATTGCCGGCGTTGCGCCAGTTCCCTCATGAGTTCCAGTTCAGTTTCTTTTTTCCCAAACTCAAAATTCATCTGCAATTCGGAAACCCATTTGGCCGCTTTCTCTTCCAGAAGCGAGTCTTTGTGCGCCAACGCGATCTCCGCGAAGTGAAGTGCATTTTCAAAATCGCCCCGCGCGCGCTCTATTCTCGACTTCCACGAATACGCTTCTATCAGCATTTCAGTATTGTCGGTGGACCTGAAACCCACTTCAGCCTGATCGATATAATATCGGGCAGAATCCAGCGCATCAAATTGGTAGTAACATTTTCCAAGATTCAGGCTGTATTCCCAACGATACCATGGCTGAGTAGAAGTTGATGAGAGGGCATAAGCGTCGCGGTAATGTTTTAGGGCAATGGCATAGTCGTGTTGGTCGAAATATATCGAGCCAGTATTGTTGATCGTTGCACCAAGGTTTATCGAGTCATTTACATTTCTGAAAATCGCTTGCGCCTCTTCAAAAGCACGCAAGGCATCGGCTGTGCGACCCAGTGCATCAAGCGTGGAGCCCATATTCACGAGATTTGTACCGACTCGCCATTCCTGCTCCCGTTGCCTGCTGATTTCCAGAGCCTGGGTATAATATTCCAGCGCTTTTTCATAAGACTTATTTTGCATGTAGATGATCCCGATATTGTTGTAAATGGAATTCAGAAGATCATCCTGTCCGTATTTTTGCGCGAGTTCGAGGCTCTGAAAAAAATACCTCAACGCTTCATCCTGACTTCCAAAATGGTGGTAAAGTCCGCCCATATTGAGATTGGCAAGAATGAGATACCTTGATTTGTTTCCTGCTTCGGCCAGATTCATCACGGTGGTTAGATATTCATGAGCCTGGTCGAATTGCAGCTCGCGGGTTTTGGATATTCCCTTCAGTAACAAGGAATCGAGCTGGGGATCGGAAATGTCGCCGTTCTCCACTTGATGATGGCAGCCCATAATCCCCATACAGAGAGACAAACCGAATAACAAACGGTGCAGCATACATGCAAAAGTAATTTTTAATTGGTACGAAGCTTTTTGTGACAATTATGTGTAGCGATTTCATCCTTTTGCACATAAAAAAACCTCCCCTGGTTTGATACTCAGGAGAGGCTTTTAGCCTATACATAATACTGTCAGGATAAATTATTGAACGACAACCAATAATTTATGCCTGGATTGATTTGCAGGCTGGATAGATTGATTAAGGTCCCAGCAAGCTATTAATTGTTTTTTACAATCTTTCTGCGAACAGGAAATCCATCACGCGTAACAACCTCCACGATGTAAACTCCGGCGGAAAGTGACTGCATATCCAGTCTGTTTCCGTGCAGAATACTTTGGGCTGCGGCACGTCCATTTAAGTCAAGTATTCGAACTGACAACACAAGCGCGGGATCTATACCTTCCAACATTACAAAATTATTGGTCGGATTTGGATAAAGTTTCAACGAAAGTTCATACGGGTTTTCCACACCTGAATTTATCCAGTTGTACGGACCTGAAAGTGATATGCATGTATCCGGATTGATCACTTCTACCGTATATTCTCCATCGGGCATGTCATCCTTATACAAAACCCAGGGAGTTAACGCAGGCGCACCAAAAGGTTCACCATTGAGATACCATTGAAAGTCGTAATAACCTTCATGGGGCATGGCATAGATTACTGTGTCATTCTCCAGGATGGATGCCTGCAGAAAAGTTACTGTCGGGCCCACCCCAGATGAAAGCCCAAACTCCGGACATTCCTCACGATATACCATTACAACATATTGTCCGGGTATGGTAGCCCAAAGGGAGTCGTTGGTTTCTTCTGGCATAAGTATGCCGTTGCGATACCACTCAATGGCGGCATAGTTGCCCTGAAAGGCGACGTGAATCAAAGTGCTGTCGCCCGGTTCACAGAGCTCGGCATTATTGTATGAAGCTATGGCGGGTAGTTGAAATACCCATGTATCCAGAAGTACAGGATCTGAAACGCCCACACAACCTGCAGAATCAACTGTTGCCGTTACCCAATCGGCGCCCAAGGCCAGGAAAGTGGTGGAAGCTTCATTGGCACCCTCAGTGGCTTCACCCAGATGATAACCACCGTCACCGGTATATCCCATAATGTGCCAGCTGTACGAATCGTAGGTGTCGGGCACTGAAACATCCACCGGCTCGCCAGCGCAGTAGAGATATACTTCGATGTCACCATAAGGAGATGGCTTGAGGCTTTGAATGC
>JBGTLS010000471.1:0-11137 GCA_041744015.1 Cryomorpha sp.
TAACTACCTTATTAAAATAATTAATGCCGCATTCATGTTTCAGCGCCACGCCATTCAGCATATCTCTCACGAATTGAAAACGCCGATTGCCATATTAATTTCCAACATCGAAAAAGTGGAATCGGAGACAGACCTTGCAAAAATCCGAACCTTTCTGAAAAATCAAAAAGAGGATACTGAAAGCCTGAGTGGAATTATCAATTCTCTGCTGGAAATCAGCAAGTCAGAAACCGGAGCGACCCTCAGTCTCTCTGAAGTGCGAATTGACGAATTGATTTTCGATCTCGTCGACGAGATGAATATTCTGCATCCTGAATTTCAATTTATTGTGGCATACGACGGGGCAGTCGACGACGAAACCACACTGACCATTTCCGCTAATCTCCGATTAATGAGAGCAGCATTAACCAATCTCATGGTCAACTGCATTCAATACAGCGACGATCAGTCAGCCAATATTATCATCAAACCCCTGGTAAACATTCTTCAACTCGAATTTACCAATACCGGACCGATATTGAGAGAAGAGGAACAACCATTTATATTTCAACATTTTTTTCGCGGCGATAACAGCACCGGAAAAAGAGGGTTTGGATTGGGTCTGGTATTTATTCATAAAATACTGACCATGCACCGGGGTACAATTAGCTATATATCCGGTCAATCCAACGAGAACACATTTCGCGTTACGATCCCTTTAAGCTAAACTTTATCCATTTTAAGGGCATTTTAAGGTGTTCTTCCTGACATTTGCCCTCCGAAAAACCGGGTGCCACATGGAATATAAAAAATACGTCAAATCAGATATCCTCTCAGGGGCCGTTGTTTTTCTTATCGCACTTCCGCTTTGTCTCGGAATAGCACTGGCCAGTGGGGCTCCACTTTTCGCAGGAATCATAGCCGGCATCATCGGTGGTATTGTTGTTGGCTTTTTAAGCAATTCGCATCTGAGCGTTTCCGGCCCGGCGGCTGGTCTAACCGCCATCATACTTGCAGCGATTATAGCGCTTGGCAGCTTTGAAGCCCTGCTTCTGGCTGTAGTACTTGCCGGTCTTATGCAGATTGTTCTGGGTTTTGCGAAAGCAGGAACCATTTCCAATTATCTCCCTTCCAACGTGATTGAAGGGATGCTGGCGGCCATTGGTATCATTATTATTCTATCTCAATTACCACACGCCATAGGTTACGATGTGGCACATGAAGGCGATTTTTTCATGGTACGGAAAGGACCGGGAGAAAATGTTTTCACAGATTTGATCAATTCTGTGAATTACGCCCATATTGGAGCCATTATTATCACCGTCATCTCATTGGCTATATTAATTGCTTTCAATAAAATACAATTCCTCAAAAGATTGAAAGCACTTCCCGGCGCGCTTGTAGCTGTTGTCGTTGGTACGCTGCTCAATGAACTTTTTATTTCCACAGGTTCTGCATTCGCTATAAGCCAGGAACATCTGGTTATGCTTCCCATGCCCGAATCCTTTGATGCATTTCTCGGACAATTTGCCACACCCATTTTTTCAGATATTACAAATCCACAAATTTGGATTGTAGCTGTCACTATCGCGGCCGTGGCGAGTATCGAAACTTTACTCTGTATCGAAGCGGCCGACAAAATGGATCCTTTAAAGCGATATACCAATACAAACAGGGAGCTGAAAGCGCAGGGCGTCGGCAATCTCCTGAGCGGATTACTGGGTGGTATTCCGATGACATCTGTCATCGTTCGTACTTCAGCCAACGTAAATTCAGGAGGCCGAACCAAGATTTCAGCCATTTCTCATGGTGTATTTCTTCTTCTCGCAGTAGTTGCCATTCCATATATACTGAATAAAATCCCTCTGGCTTCCCTTGCCGCAGTGCTGATCATGATCGGGTTCAAATTAGCAAGTCCCACTATTTTCAAACATATGTGGCACAAAGGTAAATTTCAGTTCATACCTTTCGTGGTCACCGTTATTGCTGTGGTCGCTACTGATTTACTTACAGGTGTTGGGATTGGACTCGCCGTAAGTGTATTCTTTATACTGAAAGGAAATCTCAAACTGGCATATTTCTTTAAGAAAGAAGCACATCACGAAGGGGAGACCATTCGCATCGAACTCGCACAGGAAGTGTCATTTTTAAACAAGGCGGCCATCAAGCAAACCCTCATGCACCTTCCGGAAAATAGCCACGTGGTGATCGACGCAACCAATACGGTGTATATCGATCAGGATGTACTTCAATTAATTGACGATTTCATATCTGTTGGTTCACAGGATAAAAATATTCAAATTCAACTCCTCGGTTTCAGAAAGGCATACAAAATCGAAAACTCCAACCATGTTGTTTCTGTTGACTCCAGTCAACACCTCACTGGTGCGGATTTGTTAGCCATGCATACCTTATCTGATAAACGATGAAAAACCCAGAAACATTTAATATGAGAGCACTTACCAAAGACGATCAACAACAAATTACGCCAGAGAAAGCACTAAAACTTCTTCGCGAGGGCAATATTCGGTTTGTAAAAAACCTGAACGCCAATAGAGACTTACTGCAACAGGCCAATGAAACGCGAAATGGACAATGGCCATTTGCCACCATTTTAAGCTGCATCGATAGCCGAACCTCGGCTGAGCTGATTTTCGATCAGGGGTTGGGAGATGTTTTTTCCATCCGTATCGCCGGCAATGTGGCCAACACCGATATCATCGGCAGCATGGAGTTTGCCTGTAAGCTTGCCGGATCCAAATTACTTGTCGTACTCGGGCACAGCAAATGTGGCGCTGTTAAAGGCGCCTGTGATCATGTGGAAATGGGAAACCTGACAGAACTCCTGTCTAAACTCCAACCCGCTGTTTATGAAGAAAAAACGGTGAAAGATCCCGATCAGCGCAATGCTTCCAATCCCGATTTTGTACAGAATGTCGCTGTTTTGAATGTAAAACGTACCGTAAGATCGATTGTAGAACGGAGTTATATCCTGGAACAGATGATCGAGAAAGGTGAAATCATGATTGTAGGTGCTATGTATGACCTCGATTCCGGTATGGTTGAATTTTATAATGATACCATGATCACTGCGGAAAATATTAAGTCATAAATTATCCTATCAGGTTTATATTCATGAAAATTTTAACAGGCACAGCATTTTGCTGTGCCCTCTTCACAGTGGCATATGGACAGGTTCCAGATTCCACTGCCATACTAAAGGCGGCGGAAGATGCACAATACATCCTTGAAATTGAAAAGGAAAATACCCCTGTTAAGGTTCTCCATGCCGAGCCTTTGTATATCGATCTAATCCGGGACCTTGGAGCGCGAAAAGGCGAAAAAGAGTGGAACGTAGGATTGGGAATGATCGATAATGAAAATTTCGCCGAATACGAAGCACTCATAGAATACGAGTGGGCTCCCATCAACAGGCTCGGTCTTGAAGTCGAGTTGCCCTTCTCAATATATTATCAGGGCAATAACAGAGTATCGGAAGATTCTGTGCCCAAAACAAAATTAAACAGCCTGCAATTGGCCGCTCAATACTCATTTTTTGTTTCTGAAAAATGGAAAACCTCCATGGCCATCGGGTATTTGCACGAATTTGAACTCACCGACTTCAGCAATTACGGAAACAAACGAACGTACATCGGAAACGCCTACAAGCCATTTTTTATTGCTGCAAAACGATGGGGACAGAATTTTCATACCCTGATATACACAGGACCTCAATATTTCCAACATTTCGATCATCCATTGGAAACCGTTTGGCAAATCAACACGAGCTTCCACTACATGATTCCGGGAACCCGGAATTTTATCGGGGTGGAATTTAACAAAGAATCTTACGAAAATGATTTTGATATGGTCATCCGGCCGCAAATGCGGGTGGGAATCGCAGACAATTTATTGATTGGTATTGTCACAGGTATTCCGGTGGAAAGGGAATCTCAACGATTCAGTAGTTTCATCCGACTCGTGTACGAACCCGGACATAAAGTGGTGCGACCCCACTAAGTATTCTATCCATCAAACTGGGTGTATCGGGGAAAGGAGTGAAATCGAGGATTGTCTTAATTCCCGCGCAGGTAAAATTTCCGGATTGACTCGCCGGGTTGAATGTCTACATTTTCGTAAACCACTTTTTCGTAGCTCACAAAACTGACCTCGATGGTGTAAACACCTGCCGGTAGTGAGGAAAAACTATAAGACCCGTCGAAAGAAGCAAAAGTTCTTAAATCGAGTTCCTTGATATAAACCGTAGCTCCGGTCAATGCTTCTGCATTGGCAGCATCAAGAATTTTTCCGGAAACGACTGCTATATCAGCCGATTTTCCTGGTTCGTGACCAAAAGATGTGATAGAAACGACCATCAGGAAAAAGAAAATCAGTTGCGTTAATTTCATATGGCAAAAGTATGACCATGTGAAGACCTGAAGTTTAATGGAATATTAAGAATCCCGCCGCAATGTTAATTTTGAGTTAATCAACAAGTATTGCCACTCACCCCGTTATCTTCGCTGGCTAAAATCAGTATTGTGCGTCAAATTCTCATTGTCCCTTTGTTCCTCTTTTTTACTTCTTCAACCTGCTTTGGACAGTGGCCTGAAAATTACAGTCCCACTTACGAGGAAACCATACAGGCCTATGCTGACATTCAGAAAGCTCACCCGTCAACCACCAGGCTGATGGAAGCCGGGCCTACAGATAGCGGAAAAAACCTGCACCTATTGGTGATCGACAGCAAAGGAAGTTTTGATCCGCAAAAAATCCACTCCGACAACAAAGTGGTATGCCTCATCATCAACGGCATCCACCCGGGCGAACCCTGTGGCATCAACGCCAGCCTGGACTTTGCGCGAAGGAAGGCCGAAAATCCTTCCACGGATGTAGTGTATGTCATTGTTCCGATTTACAACATTGGCGGGGCACTCAACCGGAATTCCACTTTAAGGGTAAATCAGGATGGTCCGACGGAATATGGATTTCGAGGAAACGCGCGCAACCTCGATCTCAACCGCGATTTCATCAAGGCCGATTCAAAAAATACCCGGTCATTGTCACAAATCTATCACACATGGAATCCGCATATTTTTGTAGATACCCACACCTCTAATGGAGCCGACTATCCCGCTGCGATGACGCTTATCCACACCTTTCCGGAAAAGCTCAATCCGCTTCAGGCATCACTTGTAACCCGGGACCTGGTGCCGCAATTGTACGCCGGAATGGAAAAACGTGGGGAGCCTATGGTGCCCTATGTCAACACTGTCGGCCAAACTCCTGAATCCGGTCTGCGCGCATTCACCGACCTGCCCCGCTACAGCTCCGGTTATGTGGCCCTGTTTAACACCATCGGTTTCATGCCCGAAGCTCATATGCTAAAGCCTTTCGGCAAAAGGGTGGAAGCAACGCTCATCTTTTTGAACACCCTGGATGAAGTACTCGAGGCCAAAAAAGATTTAATAATCCAATTGAAAAAACTCGCTGACGAGGAAACGAAAACCACAAAGGTCTTCACCACTTCCTGGAAACTAAGCGGGGAAGCCGATTCAATTATGTTTTCCGGATACAGGGCCGACAGCCTGCCGAGCGAAGTCACGGGAAAGACCCGCATTCGTTACAATCAATCCAAACCGTATAGCGAAAATATCGCTTATTTCAAACGACATGTACCCGTGCGGGAAACCCTTTTGGCGGAAGCTTACCTCATACCTCCCGGATGGACTGAGGTGATCGACAGGCTCGATGAAAACAAAATCAAATACACGCTCTTAAAGACCGATAGTGTGGTCAATGTACGCTCCACCTACATTGAAAATTATGAAACTCAGCAAAATCCATACGAAGGGCACTACCTGCATTTCAATACCACCACAGTGACCCGACCGCAGGAAATCACTTTTCCGGAAGGGTCTATTATCATCCGCACCAACCAACCCGGAAACCGCTACCTCGCCCATGTTTTCAATCCGGAAAATGACGATAGCTTCTTCAACTGGAATTATTTTGACAGCATGTTGAGTCAGAAGGAATATTTCTCGACTTACCTGTTTGAGGATTCAGCACCTGAGATATTGCGGCACAACCCGACTTTGAAAAAAGTTTTTGAGGCGAAGAAATCCGCTGAAAAGGATTTTGCAGAAAACGCAAACGCCCAACTCGATTTTATCTATAAAAATTCAGATCACTATGAAAAATCTCACAAGCGGATGCCCATCTATGCAGTGAGCGGAAAATAGCGCTACTTGTCGAAACTGTAACCGACGCCTTTGTAAGTTTTGATGTAATCGGAACCTATTTTACTGCGCAGATTGCGAATGTGCACATCAATCGATCGGTGTTTACCTTTTCCAACACTCCCCCATACGCTTTCGCGAATTTCATTTCTACTAAAAACCTTGCGCGGGCGTGAAATAAGCAAAGAGATAATCTCAAATTCCTTTCGCTGAAGGCTTACTTCTTCTTCGCGAATAATGAGTGCAAACCGCTCACGATCAAGGGTGAAATCACTTTTTATACGGGTAATATCCGGATTGTTTTCAGACGACATTTTCCTTCGGAGCCAGGCCTTGATCCGGCTTTCCAATACGCGTTTGTTTACCGGTTTTATTATATAATCATCCGCACCACTGTTGAGTGCACTGATTTCTACATAGTGCTCATTTCGTTCACTGAACACAACAATGGTGGTATTTCCCCGCAGCCCTTTTATTTCCAGCTCGTTGAGAAAATCAAAAGCATCACTGTTGTCAAAAGTCAGATCGAGAAAAAAGAGTTCGGGTTTGTGCAAGGCGAAATATTCAAGTGCCTCTTCACTGCGCGAAACACAATGCACGTGAAGTCGGGCTTTGCCAAAAACTTTACCAAGTTCATCAAACTGCGAATGCTTTCCCTCCAATATGAGTACCGTAGAACTATAGTCCATTTTGACAACTTACCCGGCGAAAGTAGAGTGGCGGCATGAAGCGAAGTTTAAATGCACGTTAAGTTATATTTACGATTTGTAAACAGATCATTTTCCGAAATACAGACGCTGCAATTGATCATGACAAATGAAAGGCTTCTGATCGTAAACCGCCCTGACGCAATTCAAACGAATTAACATAAAATTAACGTGGAGATGAAGCTAAACGCATGACTTAGCAGTAGTTTTGCGCGCTATGCCCCAGCGGTTTCAACGACTTCTTTTATTTCCATTTTTCATCTTACTTCTCCTTACCGGTAGTGTCAGTGAAGGTGTAGCTCAATCCCAGCTTATATCCCACGGACCTGTCGTCAAGGAAGACTTTGTACGCATCTCCTGGAAAGTTGATTGCGACAGTGAAATGACGCTATCTCAGGTGGTGGTGCGGTACAACAGGGCTGCAGTATTGGCAAATGAAGGTGAAGTTTGGATCTATTCCACTCCGGTGGCCTACGAAGAAGGATTCATTCTACTCGACGACCTGCAGCTCGCTTCCACATACATCTATCAACTGGGATATCTGGATGGTGGTGGAATCGAAACCTATGTATGGTCTCCCCGCGAAAGGTTCACCACCAAAATTTCATGGGGCATCCTGCGCTTCCTGTTGATGATCGGAGCTTTGTGCCTGTTTATATACGGTATGAAAACGATGAGCGAAGGTATCCAATCAGCTGCCGGACCAGGACTCAGAAAGATTCTGCAACCGATGACCCGCAACAAATGGACGGGTGTGCTCTCCGGCTTTCTGCTCACCGCCCTGCTCCAGTCTTCCAGCGCCACCACGGTGATGACTGTGAGTTTTGTCAATGCCGGCCTGATTTCCCTGGTTCAATCCGTAGGCCTGATGATGGGTGCCAATATCGGGACCACCATCACCGGATGGCTGGTATCCTATCTGGGTTACCGGATTGATATCACTGTTTATGCCCTGATCATTTTTGCCGTGGCTACACCTCTTTTGCTTATTCGAAAGCCAGAATTCAGGGCCTGGAGCACTGCGCTTGTTGGGTTTGCACTTTTGTTTATGGGTCTTGGATTTTTGAAAACCACTGTTCCGGAATTCACTGAAAACTCCGCATTTGTCCAGTTTTTTATCGAATATTCCAATATCCCCGTGTTGGGGGTATTGATATTTGTTGCACTCGGCCTTGTGGTCACTGTGATCGTGCAGAGCTCATCCACAGCGATCACTCTTACCATGGCTTTGTGCGCCAGCGGAGTGATTCCGCTCGAAGTAGCCGCAGCCATGGTGCTCGGTGAAAATATCGGCACAACAGCCACTGCAGAAATCGCCGCCCTCGTCGGGAATGTTCACGCCAAGCGCAGCGCCCGAATCCATACGCTTTTCAATGTCATAGGCGTTTGCTGGATGGTATTCCTGATGCCGTGGACACTCGATGCCCTCGGTAGTATTATGCCAGCCGATCCGTATGGGGAAAGCGATGCCAGCAGACAGGCCGCCACCACTGTACTCGCGGCATTTCACACCACATTCAATGTAGCAAACCTGCTTCTGCTCATCTGGTTTGTTCCCGCTCTGGTAAAACTCGCCACTTACACGGTCCCGAGCCGCGGTCACCGTGATGAAACCTACCGGCTGGAATACATTGATACTTCCATCCAAATATCTGAAGTGTCGATTGTTGAAGCGAAAAAGGAACTCATGAAATTTGGAGAAATCGCTTCGGGTATGTCCGGTCTTACACGAAAATTGCTTACCGAGACCGACAGTGGAGAGCAAATGCGCATCCACAACAAAATCAAGAAATACGAAAAAATCACCGACAGGCTCGAAATGGAAATCTCGCAATATTGCAGCCGGATTTCAACCACAGAACTCAGTCCGGGATCGTCGGAAAAAGTGCGTGCCATGCTCAGCATCGGCAATGACCTCGAGCGCGTAGGTGACATATTTTTCCAGATGTCGAGCACCATCGAGCGAAAGTCGGCAGCCAAAATCTGGTTTACACAGGATCAGCGTGAAAACCTTGCCCTCATGTTCAATCTGGTCGACAAGGCATTCGTCATTATGTTGTCCAATCTGGACAAAAACGAGAAAAGCGCGGTAGACCTCGAAAAAGCCGAAGAAGCTGAAAAAGCGATCAACAAAATGCGCAACAAGCTCCGCAAAGATTACCTTTCGCGCATAGAAGCGGGCAATTACAATCTCCGAAGTGGTACCATTTACAGCGACCTGTTTTCCTCGCTCGAGAAAATCGGCGATCACATTATTAATGTGTCAGAAGCCCTTGCGGGAAAAATTTAATTGGTGTCTGTCCATAAAGTCCAATATCTGCGTTGCACTTCTTTTGTAAACAGTCATTGACTACAGTCAACTCCTTGGTTTCCAAAAGTGCGTGCGCCTTGATATTGAACTTTCTGGCACAGCCACAATACTCTATTGATAGTCTCTAATCGGTGATGGCCACTTCGTTGGTGGTGGCGATGGGACTGATGTTGAGCGAGCGGTCGACGATGCGTACATTAAACCGGATGGTATCGCCGGGTTCCACGAGACCTACCAGGTTTCCATTGAGATCGTAGGTTACCCGCACGCGAAGTTGTTTGTTTTGACCCTGTGGTGTGATGTTCGGCAGGCGTCCATCAAAGGTTGAAGGTGTTTCGATCAGGGTAAATTCCCCTTCAATCTTTTTGAAAAAGTCGATCCAGATATTGTAAATAAACCTGTTGGGCTCTCCGTTTATCAGGCTGTCTTCAAAAATGGGATCTGTTTCTATCGGTTCGAGACCGTAATCTCCATCACCGTCAGTGAAATTCACGACGAGCAGTTTTTCCGGAAAATCAAGACTTACCGAATTGATCACCGGCTCCGGGGGCAATGGCTCAGGATCGACGCAGGATACCCAAAAACAGATGGGGATAATGAAAAATACCGGGATGTAACGCTTCTTCATGGGTGATGTTCGTCTTTGACGCTATCTTTGTAAAAGTACAATTTATTCCAAACAGTCCCTACTTGCCGAGCCTGCCACCATTCGACAAAGCCGTTTTTTCGATCAGCGACCGTAATGAATTTAACGATCTGGCTCTGAAAATATTTCAGTATCAGTACAGCGAAAATCCGGTCTACCAAAAATTTTGTCGGCTGTTGGGCCGCTCTCCGGAATCGGTTCATTCGGTAGAGGCCATACCCTGCCTTCCGATTGAGATTTTTAAAACCCATACCGTGGTAACGGGCTCTTCAACAAATCCGCTTATTTTCCGCAGCAGCGGGACCACGGGTACGAATGAGAGCAAACACCACGTGAATGATCCGGGTATTTACGAAACGTCTTTTCTAGAAGGATTTAAACGCTTTTACGGTCCACCGAAAGATTACCGCATCCTGGCCCTCCTGCCCTCCTACCTCGAACGCGGAGACTCCTCCCTTGTGTATATGGTCGACAGGCTCATTCGCGAAAGCGGCGATAAATCCAGTGGATTTTTTCTGGACAACCTGGCAGCGCTCCGCGACATCCTGACCACTGAAAGTCCGCGCAAGACTCTGCTCATAGGCGTAAGTTATGCCCTGCTCGACCTCGTGGAAGGTGGTGTGCTTTCACTGAAAAACACCATTGTAATGGAAACCGGCGGCATGAAAGGCCGCCGCCGGGAGCTCACCCGCGCCGAACTCCACGATATCTTAAAAACCGGTCTTGGTGTTTCCGAAATCCATTCGGAATACGGAATGACGGAATTGCTCTCACAGGCTTACGCCAAAAAGGATGGTCTGTTTGAAACGCCACCGTGGATGCAATTGTCCATCCGCGATGCCAACGATCCGCTCTCACTGGCCGCGCCGGGGCGCAGTGGAGGGGTGAATGTGATCGATCTCGCTAACATGCATTCCTGCAGTTTCATCGCCACATCCGACCTCGGCCGGCAAAATCCCGATGGCCGGGTGGAAATCCTCGGAAGGTTTGACTACAGCGATATGCGGGGGTGTAATTTGATGGTTCTTTGAATTGGGAGTGGGGAATGGGGAGTGTGGAGTGTGGAGTGTGGAGTTAGGAATGGAGAATGGAGAATTGAGAATTTGGGTCCTGACCTTGCCTAAAATAGGTTGACTTTTTTCAATCAATAATAAATGTAATTATTGATGTTGACTTTTTTCTTTTTTGCTTCTTTTTTCTTTTTTGTCAATAACCACGTTATTTGTTGATAAGTGTTGGTATCCATTGTGAA
>JBGTLS010000472.1:0-10937 GCA_041744015.1 Cryomorpha sp.
TTCACAATGGATACCAACACTTATCAACAAATAACGTGGTTATTGACAAAAAAGAAAAAAGAAGCAAAAAAGAAAAAAGTCAACATCAATAATTACATTTATTATTGATTGAAAAAAGTCAACCTATTTTAGGCAAGGTCAAAGGTCACATTCCCAATTCCCAATTCCCAATTCCCAATTCAATCACTATCTTTGCGCCCGAATCAGGTTCGATCCGGCGTGCCACGTCGGGGAGATGAAAAGGGAATCAGGTGAAAATCCTGAACAGTTCCCGCTGCTGTAAGTTCATACAAGTTTGAAAGTAATCAATGGCCACTGTTCCGAAAGGGATGGGAAGGCGCTTTCAAATGAGCGAGTCAGAAGACCTGCCCGGTTCCCATATTAATTTTCCAGGCTTTCGGGAATAAAAGCAAGGAGTGAATGCACTGCGCCGTCAGGAAGTTGTTGCACTTATTTCTCTTTTCTCCCTCAGGTCGGTTTTAGTCAAACAACATGCGAAAAATCGCGCGGGTTTTGGTATTTCCGAATGGGGGGCAGTTGTGGTTGATCTTTTGGTTGCTCACCAGCACCGCTACCACTTTTGCCCAGTCCGACACACTCCAACTCATGGCAGTGGAAGTCGCTGCGCAAACTTTTGCGCGCACCGCGGCCGGCATTCACCTGGAAACCATTCAAACCGATGAGGCGTTTTTCAGCGCGGGCCAAAGTGTGGGTGAGTGGCTCGGGAGTCGCTCGGCGCTTGTGATGCGCGGCAACGGGCCGGGTAGCAGTTACGGTGTGTCTTTGCGCGGTGGAAATTCCAGTCAGTCCCAGATATTGCTGAACGGTATTCCATTTGACAATCCGAGCCTGGCTCAGGCCGATATTTCCCTGCTGCCCGCAGCGATATTTACGGATGCGGCATTATACCGGGGTTCTTCGGGTGCCCTTTTGGGAAATGCGTCTGTCGGTGGTTCCATATTTCTCGACACGCGGCTGGCAGGTCAGGAGCCCGGCTTTCGCCAAACGTTTACCGCCGGGAGTTTCGGTGCTTTTGGATCGTCCACATTGGTCACTTATGGTCGGGGTCGTTGGCAGGGGCGGACGACGGTTTATTTTCAGGAGGCGAGGAACAATTTTGACCGGCCTCATCCCCACGACCGAAACAGCACTGAACCGCAGCCGGAAGCGTATTTCCGTACACGGGGACTGCAGCAAAACCATACCTACCTTTCGGGAAATGGCCATGAGCTCGACTTCTCACTCTGGATCAACGAAACGGACAGAAATCTGCCGCCCACCAATTCGCAACTGAGCAGCACCGAATCGCAAAAAGATCAGAATGTCCGCATTCAGGTGGGACATCGTTTCCGGAAGGGAATCGTGAAATTTGACAGCCGGGTGGCTTACGATTACGGGTTTTTGAATTATACCCATGTGCGCAGTGGATTGGACGAGGATTCAGATTTTAATACCCTGCACGTGCAGAGTTCGGCTTTCGCCGAAACGGGAAAATTCACGTGGAAAACCACTGCCATCTATCGCCGGTCGGAAGCCATCACGTCCAATTACGATAAGCGTGAAATTCGCTCGAGTCCGGCAGTTGTCGGGGGAATGGATTACGCATTTAATGAAAATGAATCGAAAATTGCCCTGGCCGCAAGGGCTGAATGGCTCAATGGGCGTGCACTGCCGTTGCTGCCGACAATGGGCATAACTCATCGCATCTCGGAGCTCCTTTCTTTTCGCGGAAGCGCAAGCCGTGTATATCGCCTGCCCGGACTGAACGATCTCTTCTGGAGCCCGGGTGGAAATCCCAATCTTCGGCCGGAGTCAGGATGGAGTCAGGAGGCTGGTCTTGACCTGGGCGGGGCTTTCGCCAAAAGTGGTTGGACTGTTTCTGTGACTGGATTTAATCGCCAAATCGATGACTGGATCATCTGGACGCCCGGCGCCGGATACTGGTCGCCGGTGAATCTGCGCAAGGTATGGAGCCGGGGTGGGGAAGTGCAGGCATCTATGACCAATCCTATCGGGAAATGGCAACTGAGACATACGGCGGAAAGCACTTTTGCACGCTCGACGCATACCGCTTCCGCCCGTTCCGGAGAAGACCAATTGATCGGGAAACAATTGATTTACATTCCTGAATGGAGCAATTTTTTCAGCGAAGAAATCAGTTATGGACCTTACAGCCTGAACGGCCTGGTACACCACCAGAGTGCGCGATATACCACCACCGACAATGCCCGTCAACTCGACCCATACCTGATCGCCGATCTGGAAGCCCTGGTGAAATTTGACACCGATCAATTTCAATTTTCCGCTTCCGCGGCTGTGCGGAATCTTTTTGATACCGAATACCAAATGGCAGCCAACAGGCCGATGCCCGGGAGATACTACAGCATTGGACTTTCTATCCAATACAAATCCAATAATAAAACCAATCCATGAAAAACCGTTTATTGCTTCTGCCTTTTTTGATGTTTTTTGCCTGTTCACCCGATGACGATCAGCCTGGAGAACCCGCGCCGCCTGCCACACCCACCACGATGTATATCGCCAATGAAGGCGGATTTATGACATCTACCTCCACTCTTACCGTCTATGACACTGAAACGGGTCAGGTGAGTCAGGATGTTTTTGCAAATGCAAACAATGGTGAATCGCTGGGAGACATTTTTCAAAGCATCAGTGAGCGCAATGATGAACTTTATCTGATAGTCAATAACTCAGCAAAAATTGAAGTGTTAAATGCGATGACTTATGAGCGTACCCGAACCATCACCGGATTGGGATCTCCGCGGTATATGTACATTTTAGGGGATGATGAGGCATATGTATCGGATCTTTATGAAAGTGTGGTGCACATCGTCAATCCTGGTACGGGTGCTCATATCGGTTCGATCAGCACGACAGGCCCAGTGGAAAAGATGATCCTTCACAATGATGAAATCTGGGCAACCAACAATGCTGGGGATAAAGTGATTTTTATTGATCCCGGTAGTGATCAGGAAGTCGGGACTCTTGAGCTGAGTGAGGGCCCCGGTGAAATGATTCTAGATCCGGCTGGTGATGTTTGGGTATTCTGTCAGGGTATCAGTTGGGAAGGAATACCCCCGGCTTTGCATAAAATTGGTGGTCAAAGCAAGGAAATCATCATCAGTTTTGAATTCGACTCGCTTGACTATAGCAACAGCCTGGGGCTCTCATCTGATGGGCAATCAATGTACTATCTGCATGGAGGTGATGTGTATCGCATGTCGGTTTCGTCGACAGAATTGCCGAATGAGCCATTTATTTCCGGGGCGGGGCGCAATTTTTATAAAATGTTCGTCCATCCCCTCACTGGTGTGCTGGCAGTGACTGACGCCGCTGACTTTTCTTCGGCAGGTGTGGTGTATCTGTACAACCCGGATGGTGTACAAACGGCAGAAATTCCCGCCGGGATTGTCCCATCTTTTGTGCACTGGAAAAACCAATAACCGGTAAAATTTATTATTTTTCATGGCAAATTAAAAGCCATGGACAACAATATTCAGGATTGGTTTGATGCATACGGACACAGCCACCGCAATAAAACCAACAAGGCGATTCACTGGATTTGTGTGCCGCTGATCTTTTTTTCGCTGGTGGGTATACTTTCGCTCGTTCCTTTCGGTTTTGTGAAAAACCTTTTTCCGGAAGGATGGCAGCCATACATCCATTTGGGCACGCTGCTGGTGCTATTTGGTGTGGTCTTCTTCCTGCGACTTTCGAGACCCATTGCCCTGGGGATGATTGTGGTTTCCGCGTTTATATTGTGGTTTGTGAAGCTGAGTTACATGGAATTCGGGGTGGATACATGGAAGTTTTTCGTGGCGGTTTTCGTCCTGAGTTGGATCGGACAGTTTATTGGTCATAAAATCGAAGGAGCGAAACCGAGTTTTTTTGATGATTTAAAGTTTTTATTGATCGGCCCGGCGTGGTTGCTGCATTTTATTTACCGGAAAATTGGGCTTAAGTATTAATTGGGAATTGGGAGTTGGGAATTCGGAGTGGGGAATTGAGAATTGAGAATGGAGAATGGAGAATTGAGAATTGGGAATGTGAAATTCGGAGATCCGATGAAAGCGAAGTTTAAACACTTGCCTTACGCCCATAACCCACATAGATTTACACCTTAAACCTTACTCGTTATCATTTCAATCCTCTGCCTTTTGTCGTACACCTTTCCATTTACGCCTAACATTCTTACAACTTACGCCTTTTAAAACTTACCCCTTACCCCTTACCCCTTACGCCTACCATTCTTACGCCTTACACCTTACGCCTTTTTCAACTTACGCCTTACACCTAACTTCGTTAAAATTGGCATTGCTAACCTCGTTTTACTATATTCGCCAAAATTTCACAAATACATTTTATGAAACAGATCTTTTTGATTTTGGCGGCAGGAGCTGCTTTGACTTTTACTGCATGTAACAACGATGATGGAGGCAATGGTCCCGGCACTCCTGCCACACCACAAGGCAGTATTACCGCATCGCTCAGTTATTATTCTGGTAGTGGAACGCCTTCCACGGACTTAAACTGGACCGTACCGCATGTTGGTGCCTCTATTTATCAGGGTACTATTACCATTTTTGCTGCTGATACAGTGAGCGGTGAGACCCTGACGATTTCTTTACCTGATGAGGGAGTTGGGTTTTACCAAAATGATGGAATGGATGCAAGTAATGGATTGGCTACCTATACGCGACAGAGCGGCCAAAATGCCCTTCTCTCTATCGGTATCGGTACTTCATCGTTTCTTTATCTCCAAATTACTGAAATTGATACCGTGCAAAAAACGATGTCAGGTACATTTGACCTGGGATTGGTAAATACGATGAATTCAGATGCGTATGCATATTTCGAGGATGGAGAATTTACTGATATACCTTACTCGACCACCATTAGTGGTGGAGGCGGTATTGGAGATGGCACAGCGAGTTTCAAACTGGATGGTCAGGCTTTTCCGGTAGAAGATGTTATTGCATCCAACAATCCATCTATGAATCTCATCAACGTATCAATTGACAATGCGAACCAGGACATATTGAGTTTCAATTTTCCCTCCAATGTTACATCCGGAGCTGCAGTAAATTATTCTACCATCAGCCTCCAGGCATTTGCCAATTTTATGTACGGTAGTGGTACCTTCTTATCAGCTACAGCGGGGACTGTAAACATAACAACCCACAATACAACGCTCAAATATGTGGAAGGAACATTTAGTTTCTCTTTGGGTGCTTTTGGTTCTCCTCCAACAAATTCCGTTACTGAAGGGAATTTTGCGGTAACGTACAACTAAAGACGAAGCCCAACAACATTAGAATTTTGCCCGAATGAACCAGTTATGGTCATTCGGGTTTTTTTGTCATGTTTTTAATTGAGAAGCTTTCCTGATCCAGATCGTTTAAGAACCTCCGGATTTGTTCGCGCCTTAAGTACTATCAAATCGTCTTTATGCAACATGGTAGCTCCTGTGGGGATGCCTTGCATGTTTGCGTATCCGAAATCAATCACCATGGCGATCTCTTCGATAAGCCTGATTACAAATGCCGTTTTAACTATACGGGGTAGCAGTTGGTATAAAGCTTTGGTAAGCGCCATGAAAATCGAAATGTTATTGAACGGTAGCCTTATCAGGTTTTATAAGGTGACTGAAGCGCACGGCAATAGATCCCACAAGTGTGAAATTGTCAGAAACCGATGTGCTTTCGCGCGGGAATGAATTATCGGAAGCAGATAACCATCGTCCTTCCAACCGGCAGGCAATATCAGGGGTGGGGTTATAATCCAGATTCAATGAATACCCATTGGTCTTGAGCATCACTCCTTCCGGAAATCCGACGATGACACCACCCGGATCCTGGTAATGCTCCAGCCGAATGGCCGCTGCAAAATTCTCTTTGAATCGATATCGGGCTATGAGAACAGGACTCAACCAATTGTCATAACTGTCAGTGGTAATCGCTGATTCCTGGAAGCCGACGTCAAAACCCCCGATGATTTCAAGCTTTTCCGAAACCTGTATAATTCCATAAACGTTGCTGAAATAGCGCATACGTCTTGTGGAATCCGGATCATCGGTACCGGCAAAAGTGCTCCAGTTAAAGGTTGCATTGGTGGAGGGTTTGTATACAATCTGCGTCCCAAATCCCGGAAGAGAATTTCCGGAAACCCGCTGAATTCGTTGCCAACCATTGTTGACAATCGCAGCCAGTTCCCAATCAGGTCGGGGGGTATAGGTCAGTTTGGCACCTGTCATAAAATAGGGTGAATTTTCCGCAAGGAGAGAGCGGGTTAGGGTTGAGTTGTCTAAAGATACAGCACTCTCAAATCCGATATGTGAAGGAAGGATGCCGGCGTCGAGCCAGAGTTTACCTGACGGTATCAGTGAAAGGCCAACATTCGCTTCAAAAATATTTTTTAGCACTCCTGGTTCTGCGCTATAATTGTCCTGCACATAAGTTCCTGTGTGCAGGGCAAAATTGCTGCGGTATTTCGCGTGGACAGCAGCAATTTTTATCATTCCCAGGTTCAGGTTGAATTCGTTGTGCCGGTTGTGATTGAATAAAAACGGCTGTCTGAAAGTTGTTTCAGGGGTATTGAAATCATAAGCGTAATAAATATCGGTGAAGCCGGTGATTTCAATCTCCGGACTCGCACTCCACAAGCTATCCGTCTGTCCCAAAATTTCGAATTGAGACATGCAAATTCCGCAAATAAAACAGCAAATACTATTTTTTATCAAAGCCTGAGTTTTACAAACGCCGGAAACAAAGTAAATAAAATAGATTAAAAATGATGAATACCGGGTTGAAAAACGGCAACACCCGAAAGTGTATTTTTTGAGAAAACGAGAAGTCTGTCTGTTTTAGATCCTTCTCTACGGAATTGAACCACTCATCACAATTCAATTGATTTTTTTTGTCAATGGTTATTTCTTTCGGGCATGAAATTTTCGTTGTCGCGTCATGCCTGGCTGAGGTTCAGGCGGTCACCAACCCTGAACAAAGATTTGATGCAAACAGCAGTCCTGGCGCTGTTTGGTCTTTATGCAGCGGTTTCGCTGCTGTTGGTTGGAGTTGTTGGAGGTGAATATATTCGCCAGTTTTTTCCCGGAAGGGATGTATTGGAAATGGCAGGGGGAATCATGCTTTATTATTTTCTACTCGATCTGCTCACGCGTTTTTTCCTGCAGAAATTCCCTACGATCGCCATCCGGCCTTACCTGCTTTTGCCGGTTTCGAAGGCCAGAATTGCCCAATATCTCCTGCTTCGGTCGCTGTTGAGCTTTTTCAATTTTATGCCGGTATTTTTCCTCCTGCCGTTTATGCTCATCGAAATCATTCCCCATTATGACGGGATGGCCATCACCGGATTTCTGATCCTCGTTTTGGGGCAAACCCTCCTGAGCAATTACCTGGCTTTTGCCATCGACAAAGCCACTGCGGTAAACAGTCTTTATGCGGGTTTGTTTCTGGGTGTGCTTTTGTTGCTGCTCTATCTGGAGTACATCGGTGTCATTTCCATCATCCTTCCGCTTGCCTTTTTGGCTTCCACGGTGATTTCACAACCGCTGTTGTGGATCATACCGTTGGCGCTTCCCGTGATTGCTTTTTTTCTGCTAAAGAAATGGTTTACAAATAAGCTTCACGACGAAAAAGGGAAAGGAAGCAGTATGCCGGTCACAGCGCAGTTTAAGATAGATTGGTTTGGGCGGTTCGGTCAGGCCGGAAAATTAATGGATCTGGAGGTTCGACTCATTCTGCGATCGAAGCGGGCCAGGTCATACGTGCAGGCGTCTGCGGTCATGGCGCTGATTCCGTTTTATTTTCTTCTGGATGATTCACCGCCCAATGAATATATGTTGATTATGGTCGGACTTTTTGTCACAGGTGGATTTGCGCTCAACCACGGTCAACTCATGCTCTCGTGGAACAGTGAACATTTCGATCTGCTTATGTCGCGCGGGTATACCATTTTTGAGATTTTTAAAGCGAAATATTATATCCTCACCCTCGGATCGGTCCTTTTCTATGTTTTAACCCTGCCGTATTATTTTATCGATCCGCTTATTCCCGTTTTCAATACGGCCATGCTGCTGTTCAACTGCTCTTTTTCTGTTTTTGCATACATGCTGCTGGCGAGTTACAATTCGCTTCGCATCAACGCCAATGAAGGGGGTTCAATGAGTTTGAGTGGATTTGGGGCGGCACATTACATCATTGGTATTCCGATTTTTGTGGTACCTGTGGCCGTCTATTTTGTGGGAAATATCCTGGGCGGAATGTCAGGTGGCCTTTTCGCTCTGACATTGGTAGGGATCGTCGGGGTGATGTTTCACAGACAGCTTATCCAGGTTTGCACGAGAATTTTTATGAATAACCGATACACCATTTCAGGTGCTTTCAGAAAACAGTAAAGTGATGTTGGAAATTGTGAATTTACGCAAAGTGTATGGCACGACGGAAGTGCTCCGTATTCCAGAACTCCGTTTCGCTCCCGGCGAAATAGTCGGCCTGGTGGGAAACAATGGTGCCGGCAAAACCACACTGATCAGTCTGGTGCTCGACCTGATCGAGGCAACAGAGGGGCAGGTGTTATCCAAAGGCATGGATGTGAGCCGGTCGGAAAATTGGAAAATGTATACCTCGGCTTATCTGGATGACAGTTTTCTGATCGGTTTTCTCACGCCCGACGAGTATTTTGAATTTCTCGGGGGCTTGTACAACATCGGTCCGGCGGATGTCCGGGAGTTTGTAGCGCAGTTCGAATCCGTATTTAACGGAGAGGTGCTCGGGCAGAAAAAATATATCCGGGATCTCTCGATGGGCAACAGAAAAAAGGTGGGTCTGGTGGGCACCCTGATCGGCGATCCGGAGGTGGTGCTCTGGGATGAGCCTTTTGCGAATCTCGACCCCACCACACAAATCCGGGTGCGCAATCTGATCAGTGATCAAAGCGCGAACCGCACTTTTGTGGTGAGCAGCCACGACCTGCATCTGGTGGCGGATGTCTGCACGCGAATTGTTATTCTCGAAAAGGGTCAATTGGTGAAAAATTTACAGCGGAGTGAATTTTCCGAGTTGTATGCGCATTTTGGGGTGGAGTGATTATTTACGATCTGCGATTTACGATTTACGATTGCTGTAGCTGGGAGTTTTGTCATTGGAAGCGTAGCTTTTGTGAAGAATCTTTATCTTGATTTACGATTTGGGATCGCGGCAACCCGGAGTTTAAGCTTGCGGATGGTGGGATTTGCGCTGGGCTCTTTAGGCATGGATGAGTTGCTCGTGGTGGAGAGGTTACGAAGTATTAATTATCAAGTATTTTGTTCTTAGATTTTACATAGCCGAATAATTTAAAGGGATTGGGTTAAGGGTTGTTGACCAGGCATTGCACATTACAGGCCCCTGCTTTCAGACATCTCATACGACTTTCCTAACACTTCGTACATGCCAACACCTTAATGCTTAGTACCTTGTACTTAGTACTTGATACTTAGTACTTGATACCTAGTATTTAATACTTAAGACTTAATACAATTCCCATGAAATCGAAATTTATAAACATTAAGAAAAAGCCGGGTTTACATTGCTTGTTATTGTGTTCATCTAACACTATCTTTGAGATGTTGACCGATAGAAGATTAGATTAACCAAATTCCCCGATGCGCGGGAGAACCTGGCCAGTGTCGTGGCAGGGCGCTGCATCCCGGACTAGTGGCAAAGAGATAGATGTTTATGAGGAATTTTTTACTTTTTGTGGTGGTGGTGATGCTGGCGGGAGCCGGAGGTGAGGTTTATGGGCAGGAAGAAGTTTTCAGTCGGTCTGATGCTACCACCGGTAGCTGGGCAGATGGTTCTAATCCGTGGTTTAGACAATGCGATGGTTGGTGGATTGATCGACCTGACAGAAATGTCTGTAGCAATAATACGAATATAGGCAGAAACAACGTCTTCATCGGACATAATAGCAACAATCCCATGAACGTGAATGGCGCATTTTTTCAATTGCGCACATTGACTCTCCAAGCCGGTATTACAATTCCCAGAACATATAATGCATCTGGTGGAGGCGGTTTAAGTCTGAGCATTGGCTTATACAACCAATCAACCTCCGCGCAAACTTTTAACGTGCCTATCGGAGTTGATGCGGCTAACGTGGATTTCCAGACTACAAACGGAAATCTCAACTTTTCAAATAACTTCTTTCTCAACGCGAATACCGCTGTTTTTGACGGCGCAAACAATACTTTCATTTCCGGCCATATTCAGGGTACAGGAGGTTCAGTGATCAAAAATGGCAGTGGGTTGTTGATTTATTCAAACAACAGTAACAATTACACGGGCAACACTACGATCAATGGCGGTACGCTGCGCATTGGCAATGATGGAACCACGGGTGTGCTTCCTACCGCAGTCACCAACAATGGGACGCTCGAGTTCAGAAGGACGAATGATTACTCTTATGGTAGCGTGATTTCGGGTTCGGGACAGGTGATAAAAGGAAACACAGGCACACTTACACTCTCGGGTGAGAATACGTACACCGGACAAACCATCATAAATGGAGGAATAATCCGGATTACAAATGTGAACGCACTGGGTGCCACAAGCGGCGGCACAATCGTCAATACGGGAGGAGTGCTTGAGTTGAATGCTGGATCCAATTACCCGGCGGAACCCCTAACGATTAACGGAACAGGAATCGCCAATGGCGGTGCTTTAAGAAAGATTGATTCCGGAGACCAAAATTATATTGGAAGTATCACGCTCGGCAGCGATGCCAGAATTAATGTTACAGCTGCCGGATTAATGCACCGCGATGCGAATCTGAATCTTGCCGGAAATACACTTTACATAGGAGGGAATCAGAATTTTTTGATGGGACCAAACATTGTAGTTCAAAATGCAACTAAAACT
>JBGTLS010000473.1:0-26585 GCA_041744015.1 Cryomorpha sp.
CTGTTTGAAGGACTTTGGAAGGTGTGCATTTTCATGGTACACGCGTGACGAAAAGGACATAGCCAATATCATGTCAAATTCGGACATGTTAATTTGCCCAGGGATTTTAATTTGGTTCGGAACCATTTCCCATTACATTTGGTAAAAACAGGAACTATGAGAAATATTTACAGTCTTTTGTTTTTGGCAGGAACGCAGGTTGGGTTTAGTCAGAATTACAATGAGTCTTTTTCCGGCAATAATTTCATCTGGCAGCAGAGTACGAGTGGATTGCTTTTTTATGATGAAACCAATGGAATGCCTGGTTTGGAAATCCCAGTTGGTGAGGGCAATCACGCGGTATTTGCGCATGCGTTGTGGCTTGGCGGATTGCTTCCAAATGGTGACATCCGAACAACTCATCAATATTTTTGTCAGCATACGTCTTCTGATAATTGCATAGAAAAATGGGGGCCTCTGAATGATCAGGCCAATCCAAATTCGCCAGAACTTGCGGAACAATACAACCGCATTTGGTTCATTACCCGGAGTGAAATAGAAATGCACAATGCATATTTCGATTGTATTCAAAGTCCGGAATGCAACCTGGAGATTGAATTCCCTGGAGGATATGAAATTCCGGAAAACTTTCTGTCATGGCCGGCGATGGGTCCTGACCTTCCCGGGTATGCCACTTTTCTGGCGCCCTTTGTAGATTACAATGCGGACGGATTTTATGATGCCGCCGCAGGTGATCATCCAAATATTTGTGGGGATTTCTCGACTTATATCATCAATAATGATGTCGGCACAATTAATACAGGGGAAGCATTCCCCGCTTTAGGTATCGAAATTCACACCCAGGTTTACGGCTATGAGGCAGAGAGTGGAGCGTTGTACAATACACTTTTTGTAAAACACAGAATTATCAACCGGAGCAATCATACTTTTCTAAATACATATCTCGGCACTTTCACTGACTTTGATCTGGGAAACAGCATGGATGATTATATCGGAACCGATGTACAACGGAGTATGTATTATGTTTATAATGGATTAAACTTTGATGGACCTTCCCCCGCCGGTCCGGGATATGGTTCAAACCTTCCTATGGCTGGAATCAGATATCTGGGAGGACCTTTAAAAGATCAGAACAATTTAGACGATCCACCTTACGCTCCAATGTTTGAACGTTATGCCAATCAATCTACCGGGTGGGGCGATGGCATCGTCGACAATGAACGGCTGGGTATGTTTGGATCTGTTTATTTTACAAATGTAGGAGCAGGGACAAATATGACAAGTCAAGCTTCAATTCCCACTGAGTTATACGATTATCTTCAGGGTAATTGGCGGGATGGGGTGCCCCGATCATATGGAGGAACCGGATATGATCCGGATGCAACGATCCTTTCACCTTACCATTATTTTGGTAATTCTGACCCATTACTGGTAGCCACAGGGGGAGTCGATCCGGCTGACACCAATCAAACCGGTTGGACCGAAACATCAGAAAACAACCCATTTGGTGACCGCAGAATGATCGGTTCTTCCGGACCTTTCACCTTCCAACCGGGACAGACCACCTATTTCGATTATGCCCTTGTTTTTGCGCGGCAATCGGACGATCCGAACACGGAGTTACATACCCTTTTCAACTCCTACGCGGATGAAATCGTAGGCATGGAGTGTGGCGCCCTTCCGCAAATTGTGCTTTCGACCCGAAGTTTAGAAAGCAATTTTCACTTTGACGTTTATCCAAATCCTGCCAATGGGATTGTCAATGTAAACGTTGCAGATGAAGGATCGGCTGCTTATCGCCTGTACGACCTTACGGGCAAATTGATTGATTCCGGAACTTTTGGAATTACGAGACAGACCCTTTCGGTGAGTCACCTGAATTCGGGAATTTATTTTCTTCATCTCACCACAGCCTCGGGCACTGGGGTGAAAAAGATTGTCGTACAGAAATAGTGTCGGAAAAGGGTTTTACCTGGGACCACTGGGAACATACCTGGATCATACTTGGGACATCATTGGAACATGCATGGGAGAAGCATAGGAGACGATTGGGAGGAGGAGAAGGCGTAATGTTTGGGAAAAACCTGTATCAAGGTAGCCAGATGTATAAAGCTGTCAATGCTTTCCTTCCACTGATTTTCCATTCGTGTCGATGACGATTTGAAAGTTTTTGCTCCAACGGGTGGTATCGGGAGATTTTACAGGAAATCGAGCCATGCGCTCGCTGAGTTGCAAAAAAGCGTAAAAACGTTCGATGGGAGAAAGTTTTAAAAATGCTTCTTCCTGTAATCGATTGCTTTCTTCTTTATTGCGGTAATTTATTTCCATAAATGATCATTAAGCTAGGGGTTTTTCAATAGGCAACCGAGTGAGGAACGAACGAAGCGAAGCGATCCCATAAGCACCTTTAAAACGAACACGCGCGCATAGCTAACGCGCACCGCTGAACTAAGCGACGAAGGAGCGTTCACAGACACCGCTCAAGGCGGAAACGCGCCCGATATGTGGCTACTACGGGTAATGGAGAATGAAAATGGAGTGCAATTCGGACCCGGTAGTGCGGAATTGGGAATTGCCGGCCGTGTTAATCTTCGCCAAGGTGCTTGACTTCTCCCTGCATGCACCATACATTTACGCGAATCATAAAAAAACCCCCATGCGTCCAAAATACAACTTCCTGCTATTCGCAGCCCTTCTGGTACTTGCCGCCTGCGGTAATGATGACAATGAAAACAATACACCAAACAGCCCTACCCGCCTGATGGTATACCTGCACGACCAACCTGCCGAATACCAGCAGGTCAACATCGATCTGCTTTCTGTTGAATTCAAAGGCAGCGGCGCGTCTGATATCATACTTGATGGCAACTATGCCGGCATCTACAACCTGCTCGATCTTCAAAATGGCCTCGACACCCTCATCTCTGATACGGTGGTTTATTACGGCAACCTTACACAGATACGGCTCATACTCGGCCCCAACAACACCGTAATGGTAGATGGCGTGTTATACCCGCTGGAAACCCCCAGTGCCCAGCAATCCGGATTGAAGATCAATTTACAGTCGGCCCTGGCCGGACTCGATACCCTCGTGCTGTCCCTCGACTTTGATGCCTATGAATCGGTAAACGAAACCGGCAATGGCACCTACATACTCCACCCTGTATTGCACCTCGACTAGCTGAGAGAATTATTCTGAATCTTTATGAAGAAATATTTAAAAAGGGCTTATTCGCCCTTTAACTTCATATTTATCTATTTCGGACGATAATTTATTTGTGCCTGAAATCAGCCTCTATTACTTCCCGGATCCCTTCCTGGTATGTGGTGGCCATGGAGCCAAAACGCTTGTCGAATTTGGCGCTGCTGAACACATAATCGCGGTCGTATTGGTAGACCATTTCAACGAGTTCGCCCATTATAGGGACAAACAATCCCAGAAAACGCAACATTCCCTTTCCCACGATCGTGATTTGGGGTTTTGTGCCAAACACCCCGGCTATCCGTTCAACCCATTCCTGGCCCGTGAGCGCTTCGGGGTGGGTGGGCAAATGCCATACTTCACCGTATGCATCTGCTGTATTGCCGAGCAGCGCAGTGGCCCGCGCTGCATCGGGAACGTACGTATAGCTGTGGCGAAAATCGGGGTTCATGAACCAATAGGCTTTCTGGCCCTTACTTAATTTGGCGAAGACCGTATCGTTGAGCACACTCATTGGACCCGTGCCCGGCCCATAAAAATCGGCCGAGCGGGCGATTAGTCCCTGGATTTCTCCATTGCGGTGCGCATCGAGAACGGATTGTGCGATTTTCGCGCGGATAGCTCCTTTTTTACTCGGAGGTTTGATGGGCAGGTTTTCTGTGATGGGGTTGAGGTTGTCGCCGCTGTACATATAGATATTGTCGAAAAAAACCAGTTTCGCGCCGTGGGTTTTACATGCGGCGATCACATTGTTCATGATGACAGGCCATTGTTTTGCCCAACCTTTCGCACTGTATTTCAATCCGGCGGTGAGGTACACCACTTCCGATCCCTTCACCGCATCCATCACGGCTTTTGCGTCGAGCAAATCGGCAGAGACAAGTTCGTCTTCGGGATGTACTTTTTTTGGGTTGCGGCTTACGAGACGGACCTTGTCTGAGTACTTTCTGACTTCGAGTGCAAGCGGGCGTCCGATTGCTCCACCGGCTCCGAGAATTGTTTGGGTTTTCATATGGTCTTGTTTTAATTTTATTGACAAGGCAAAGTTGGGGCGTTCTGCAAGTCTGACCATTGACATTTGTCAAGGAATTAAAAAAGAATGGTCACCCGGCTTGAAGTCCTTTGGTAATCTTCCGACGCACGCGGCTGAAGGTTTCGGGCGTCATGCCGAGCATAGACGCAATGTATTGTAGGGGCACCTGATTGAAAAGTTCTGGCTGCTGTTGGAAAAAATGCAGATACCGCTCTTCGGCAGTCATAGAGAGATGGCTGAAAATCCGGTCTTCCAGGATGGTAAAACACTTAGCGATAAAAAGTTTTTCGAGTTCGTGCCATCCGCCCACCACCTTGCCTATTTCCCGGTAATTGGCCTTGCTGATGGTGTACATGATGCTGGGGGTCAATGTCTCGATATTCCACCGCGCAGGTGCATCAAAAACGAAGCTGCTCAGATCGGTAAGGAAGTAGTTGGGTGTGGTAATCCACTGTGTTACTTCCCGCTGACCGTTATGCGCATAGACCCGCAGGAGTCCGCTGGCGATGAAACTCATTTGCCGGCAGGTGCTTCCCTGTTCGGAAATGAAGTGGCCGGAGGGTACTGTTTCGGGTACGAAAAGCTCGCTTACTTTGCGGAGGTCATCTTGTTGGACCAGGCCAAACACGGAATGGATGTTTTGTTCCAGAGGAGTCACAGAGCATATTTTTGTTCGAATTTAATATTTTCTCAATTGGGTTCGTATGAACCAACAACATGACGCTCACACAACTGAGCGCCCGACTCCGGCTGACAGGCGTTCTCACATCCGACGGTAGGCATGGAAGGGCGTAAAACCGGCCAGTTGGATTCCGCCCATTCCCGGACGGATGACATGATGATATCCTCCAACTTCTCCCATTTATTTATTTTAAATCACTCCATCTCTGTTAATCTTCGCCAAGGTGCTTGACTTCGCCCGGACTGCACCATACATTTACGCAAATCATAAAAAAATCCCATGCGTTCAAAATACACCTTCCCGCTATTCGTAGCCCTTCTGGTGCTTGCCGCCTGCGGCAATGATGACAATGAAAACACTACCCCAAACAGCCCTACCCGCCTGATGGTGTACCTGCACGACCAGCCTGCCGAATACCAGCAGGTCAACATCGACCTGCTTTCTGTTGAATTCAAAGGAAGCGGCGCGGCCGACATTGTGCTCGATGGCAATTACGCCGGCATCTACAACCTGCTTGATCTTCAAAACGGCCTCGACACCCTCATTGCCGACACATTGGTTTATTACGGGAACCTCACTCAAATACGTCTCATTCTCGGCCCAAACAACACCGTCATGGTAGATGGTGTACTACATCCATTGGAGACACCCAGCGCCGAACAATCCGGGTTGAAGATCAATGTGCAGTCAGCTCTCGCGGGACTCGACACCCTCGTGCTCTCCCTCGACTTTGATGCGTACGAGTCGGTGAGCCAAACAGGCAATGGCACCTATAAACTCCACCCTGTACTGCATCTCGACTAGCTCGGGGCGATCCCTTCCCCCGCAACCCCCGAAGGATGTTTGAGCCGCGCAACGCCTGAAAGACAGCATTTGGCTCTGACATCTGCTCAATTTGCCTCCACAGAACTGGAAGTAAAGTAATTGCATTGCCTCATTTCTTTTGGTATTTTGGCTCCCTTGTTGGCCCACAAATGGGCTTGCTGGTTCGTGTTATGAAATTTTCCCGCTGCCTTGCAGTCCTGATCTCATGTTGGACTGTCCAAACCCTGTCAGGTCAATCCATCAATCTCAACCACGATTTCTGGCATACCGACGGCACTGTTAAAGCCATCGTCGAAGACACGACCAACGGCCGGATTATCATCGCCGGTGAATTTGACAAGGTAATTCCAAATATCCCTTTCGGCGCCCTGGTCGATCCACAAAGTGGCGCTGTTTACAGCCACCTGCCCGTCCCAAATGGCACCGTGCACGTAGCCATGCAGGACCATTTGGGTGGCTGGTACCTAGCGGGAGATTTTACGAAAGTGGGCAGTGTGAACAGAAATAAACTCGCCTATATCACCGCCGGTGCCGAAGTGGGTACCTGGGCTCCGGAAATCAATGGATCAGTGTTATCCATTGCCCTGAATGGTGACACCGTTTTTATTGCCGGCAGTTTTACGATGGTGAATGGCGAAATATGCGGTCAGCTCGCAGCCCTTGATGCCACCATGGGAGACTTGCTTGATTTCAGGGGCAGATTTGGCCAAAATACGGTCTCACCGGCTATTAAACGTATTGAAATTTATGATAACAAACTCTTTGCAGGAGGGAGTTTCAACCGGGTTAATGACGGAGGCGCGAATGGCGTGCGACTGTCACCCCTCGATCCGGAAAAGGTATTTCCATCTTCCCAGCCCAACAATTTCGTCAAAATAGTCGTTGAAGATGGTCAGGGTGGCTGGATCATTCAGGGCACTTTTACGCAGGTGGGCGACAGCCTGCGCAATGGTTTTGCACATATCGATGCCTCAGGAAAAGTCAGTGCTTGGAAAATTGTCGCTAACAATAGTATTACAAGCATGTATTCCGTGGAGAATACCCTTTACATTGGTGGCTATTTTTCGGTGATAAATGGGGTAAACAGAGAAAAAATTGCCGCTTTTGATATCCCCTCTCAAAGTCTGAAACCATGGAATCCAAGAATCACCGAACCTGCCAGAACCATAACGGCCGACGAAGAGGTCGTTTATGCGGCAGCGGGTGGTGGATTGACCGGAAATTTCAGGGCTAAGTTCAACTTGTTTAACGTAACTGATCCTGAAGAATTGCTCGCAGAATTTTTCCCTACTGGAAATGTAGTAAACAGCATTCGGGATGGCAACGGAGGCTGGTATTTGATAGGCAATTTCTATAACGACGTACAGGACATAGGCAAGATTGCCCACATCGGTGCCGATGGGGAGCTGAAAGAATTCAGCTTCCACAGCTTTGGACAGGTTCATGCAGCAGCGCTTTTTGGCGACACTTTGGTGATAGGTGGCAGTTTTCAGGAAATTAACTTTGTAGAGCGCCACAACCTGGCCATGGTAAACCGGCATACCGGCGAGCTCCTCGACTGGTCGGTCCATTGCGACGGGGAGGTCAGGGCCATGGAGTTCAAAAACAACAAGATTTACTTCACAGGACCATTCAGAACCATCGATGATGTTCCACGTCGCGGGGCTGCAGCTATGTCGAGGAGTTCTTTGGCACTCAGCCCCTGGAATCCCGGCGCCGGGGGCAATGCCACTGTGCTGAAAATCATTGATGACAAGGCGTACATTGGAGGAGAAATGTACTATGCCGATTTTGTCGACAACGGCAGCCCCCTGCATACGCAAAGTGCTGATCACCTGTGGTCCGAATTGCGGCCCAATGGATCGGTAAGCGCTGCGGCTAGCGATGGCAATGGTGGATGGTACATAGGAGGCGATTTTACGAAAGTGGGAACTCAAGCGCGCCACCAACTCGCACATATCGATCTCAACGGACAGTTGGGAGATTTTAACCCCGGCTTTACCAACACCGTGAGTTTCCCGATGGCTATGGCTTTTGCGGACGGCGTGCTCTACGGATTCGGAGGTGGACCCATCAATGGCATGACGACTGGACTTTATGCTATAGATGTAAACACCAACCAATTGGTGTGGTCCGCTGAAATAGGCGGAGCGGTTAAAGACATCAAATTGGTTGACGATAAACTTTATTTGGCAGGAGGTTTTATGAATGTCGGCTCAGCAGGCCGCAGCGGATTGGCAGCTGTCAACAGGTTTACGGGTGCCTTGCTGCCCTGGAATCCAGGAGCGAATCAGTTTTCTCATGCCATCCATGTGCTCGGCGACAAACTTTATGTGGCAGGCAGCTTTACCCAAATTGGAGGCGTGGCGCGCAACAAACTTGCGTCGGTAGACCTGATCACAGGAGAAGTCGGAAACTGGAATCCGAACATCCTGGAAGATGTACTCGCTATGGAAAGTACCGGCGATACCCTCATCTTAGCGGGACACTTTACAATCTCTGGCATGCAAAGGCGCATGGCTGCATTCAATCACAATACAGGAGCGCTAATCAATAGCTGGGGACCAGACATTAATAGCGGAACAGTAAGCCATCTGGCCAAAATCGGCAATGAATTATTCCTTGGAGGCACATTTTATCAGGTGAATGGTCAGGTACGCGAGGGCCTTGCCAAAATACACGTCTCCACCAGTTCACTTATGCCCTGGAACCCGGGGAAAATAGGCAACCTGGCAGTACTTGCCCCGGGCGAAGAAACGGTATATGTTGGAGGACAACTTATTCGCATTGGGGGAAAAAACCGACGTCTCGCACAATTCGACCTTGAAACAGGCATCCTGAGTGACTTCAATCCCGGTTTCGATATAACGAACATTCCAGGAGGAGGTCATGTAAGGGCTATTCATAGTTACGGTTCCAGAATATTTATCGGCGGCACTTTTTCGCAGGTAAACGGAATGACCGCCAACAATCTCGTAGCCTTTAACAGGTACACTTTTCAGGTCATCCCTTTCACTTATGGCTCCGTGAATGGTACCGTACATGCCATCAACAGCATAGGGAGCAGTATATACATCGGTGGAGAATTTACGACAGTATCCGGTCAGCCCCGCGAGAGAATTGCTGCCTTTCATGGTTTGACAGGTGTTTTAAAACCATTCACCCTTCCGTGCAATGGCATTGTACGCCATCTCAACACACGTAGCATCTATTTGCTGGTAGGCGGGGATTTTACGCGGATTGGTGGGGTGCCTTTCTCCCGAACCATGGCCTTTGATGCACATACGGCGCGCCGGACAACCTGGGAACCCAACGTCAATAATACAGTGGATTGTTTTGCAATCAGTGAAGATGGAATTTACCTCGGTGGCAGTTTTGGAGAAGTGGGCGGTACGGCAAGGACTGCCATCGCCAAAGTGACAAAAAATACCGGGGCCCTCCTTCCATTCAATCCCATCCTGAGCGGCACTGGTGTCAAAGATGTGACAGGAATAGAGCTTATCGGAAATGATGCAGTGGTATTCCATGGCAACTTCTCAGCCGTGAATGGCGAAAACCGAAACAAAATTGCTTCGGTCATGCCCGGCAGTAGCGCATTGCACAGCTTCAACATCCAGGCCAATGCAGCAATTAAAGCGCTGGGGCAACACAATGGCCAACTCGCCATCGGCGGCAGTTTTTCGGAAATGAATGGCTCAGCCCGTAAACATGTGGCCATGCTCGACCCCATTACTGGTGCATTGGGCGACTGGCAGGTCGATGTGGCCATTTTCAGCACTGTGGATTGCCTTTCGGCAAATGACTCGATGATCTACGTGGGAGGCTCCTTCGGTTGGATGGGCGGTCGCGGTGTGGGTGGTCTTACAGCATTTAATCTTGAAGACCTGCGCATAAGTGACTGGAATGCAAATATCGTGAATACAGTTGTAAATGATTTCACCTTTGACGGGGGCCAGATATACATGGGTTTGACCACCACGAACCAATTCAGCCCCATGACCATAGGGGGTGAAGTAAGAACCAGGCTCGCAGCAGTGAATGCCAATACTGCAGCCCTCCTACCCTGGGCACCTGTCGTACCCGCCGCGGTCAATCTTATTGAACACATCGAATCAGACAATGGGATTATTTACGCCAGTGGTCACGCACCTGCATATACGTACCTCGGTTCCTGGCTCAGCGATGGCACACCCCGTGCCTGGACCCCTACCACGAATGGGCGTATATTCGATCTCAAATTGCGCAATGACGGGGTTTTCATTGCCGGAAGTTTTACCAACATCGCCGGGCAGCCCAAAACCTACCTCGCAAGGCTTGACCCGGAAACCGCCCTGCCCCACCCGGAATGGAATCCGGATCCCAACGCAATCGTCAGATGTATCGGCAATGGCTCCGACGACCTCTACATCGGTGGTCAGTTTGGTGGTTTTGGTTTTGAACCACGGGCCAATGTCGCATCTTTTGACATACAGACAGGCGCCTTGCTCGATTTCGCGCCCAGCATAGGAGGTGTTGTGCATGACATGCTCATCCATGATAACAAACTTTACTTTGCCGGCAGCATTGTTTCGCTCAATGGACAACCGCGCGGCCGACTCGCTGCGGTGACTTTACCGGAAGGTAACAACGACGCCATCAACATCAATGCGAATATGCCCATTCTTAAAATGAGTCGTCACAACGACGACTTCTACGTATCGGGACTTTTCACGCACCTCAATAACTTTCCGGCCAACCGCATCGGCAAAATCAACCTCAGTACAGGCGTCGTTCCGGCATGGAATCACAACATCGATGGATCGGTGATGGACCTGGCTGTGCACGACGATGTACTCTATTTCTGCGGTTTCTATAATACAGTCGACGGACAACCACGCGGACGTCTGGCAGCCATAAATCTCAATAACAACGAATTAACCCCATGGAATCCGGGTTGCAATGGCTACCCTACAGGTCTTGCCGTTAATGGTTCCACACTTTATGCCGCCGGTCCGTTTGATGTGGTGAGCGGCGAGGTACGTGTCGGACTCGCTGCCTTTGATCTTCCTTCAGGAGACCTCAGCAACTGGTCGTCGTCGGTCAACGGCGCATCAACCTATTCCTTCAGTTTCAATGAGAACCTCCTCTTCATGGGTGGCGAGTATGGATTCAACGAAGGCGTCCTCGCGCTCGATGTGACTAATGCGGAGCCCAGCTCATGGGTACCGGAGATCAATGACGTGGTGTGGAAAGTACTTGCCGCCGGGGACCGACTTTATGTAGGAGGGGAATTCGACTATGTCGATGGGCCCAAATTGGGCGGTTTTGCGGTGTACGATCTGAGTGGGTGCAGCGAAAATGCAGTTTGTCAGGATATCACTGTACAATTAAGCGATCAAGGGAACTACACGTTGCAAACCGGAGACCTGTTGTTTGAAAACAGTGCACAGTGTATCCCCATGAGCGCCACATTCAGCCAGAGTAGTTTCAATTGTGAAGACGCCGGGATGTTAAGCCTTTCGGCAAATTTGTTTTTCGCCAATGGCGTAAGCACTACCTGCAACTTTTCACTGAATGTGATAACACTTGACGACGGCGATGATGATGGCGACGGTATCGTAAACTTCTGTGATTTTTGTTTTGGCAACAACAACAGTGGCGACACCAATGGCAATGGCATTTGCGACGATAGCGAAATTGTGGGCTGTATGAATCCTGCTGCAACAAATTACAATCCTTTAGCCACAAGTCCCGGCATATGTTTCATGCCATTTCAAACGCCTCTGATGGCAGCCGACATATTTAGCGAGGGCCCCGGTATGGTTGGAGACCCGGGGGGCAATGGGTCAGGATATGGACCTGATGCAATTACACTATCCGGAACAAAACTGAAAGCATGGCTCTACCCTAACCCTATAGCCCCGCAACAAGGACCCACAATTACCATGTACAATCCCACCCGGACAACATCACTTGAGGTCCGGATTTATGATAGCCTTGGAAGGCTTGTTTTCACAAGTGCGCATAACCTGAATACTGGCCACAACACATTGCGCCCTATGCCTGAAGGAATGCTTACCGAAGGAGTATACTTCTGCACGCTGATAATTGATGACGTGGTGGAAGCCCTCCGCTTTGTGGTGAGAAGGTGACACGTCCGGTTGTAATAAATAGTACACTGAACAGCAGATTATATCAATCTCTACACATTTTATACGTTTCACATCACCCTCTTTAAGCTGCAAAATTCCTATTACCTTTGGTTATGGCCGAAAAAACAAATCCCGTATTTGACAAGCGGATTTTTTGGGATGTGGATGCTGACAACATCGACTACGACAAGTACTTCCGCTACGTGATAGAGCGCGTGTTTGAGCGCGGTGATGTGCCCGACATCCGCAACTGCCGAAGATATTATGGGGATGAGAAGGTGAGGGAAGTCTTGCTCAATGCAAAATTTTTGCCTGAAACCCGGATGTACCTGGCTTCCGCTGTGATAGACGTGCCTGTAACTGAATTTCGATGCTACAAAATCAGACAGTCGAACCCAACACTCTTTCCTTACTAAAGGAGTTGATGAAAGTTCCCGCGATAGGGGATTTCGTTTTGGTTGGTGGAACAGCCTTGTCCCTGCTTTATGGACACAGACAATCTATTGACCTTGATCTGTTCTCGGCAGTGAAATTTGACAATGATCAGGTGCATCAAGCTTTACTGGAACGATACGGGAGTAAATATGTAATGGAAGACAAGCCCAAACCATTTGGCATTTTCTGCATCATTAATGGTGTGAAAGTCGATATTGTGCGATATCCTCATCCACACATTCGCCCGACTTATGAAGTGGATGGCATCCGATTCATTTCCACCGAAGACATTGTAGCCATGAAGGTGCAGGCCGTGTTGGGGCGAGCCCGCAAAAAAGATTTTTGGGATATCGCCACCCTGCTTGGGCATTTCACTGTGGCAGATTTTGCACGTTTTCACAAAGAAAAATACAGCACACAAAACCTGTTGGTCACCGTGCCACAGGCTATCTCCTACTTTTCGGACGCCGAAGACGATCTCGATCCGCGGAGTCTTCAAGGGCAAACCTGGGATTCAGTAAAGGCCATAATCGGGAAACATGTCAGAGGTTATTTGGGATGAAAAGGTAATTCCACTCTGCCCAAACCCCGAACTCTGCGAATACCGGCAGGTAGGTGTTAGCTCTGCGTAAAAGCCTTTCGGTCGCGTAGCATTATAAAAAAACACAGAGACCTCCGGGATACCCCATGACCGTTGAGCGCACAGAGATGGGCCCTACAAAGACTTTCCACTTTGTAAAGTCACTATTTATCATGAATACCCTTACATCTCTCATCAGCGAAGTTGCATCCTCCTTCTACACTATTACCTCCCCCCTTTTTCCTACTTCGCTGTAAACCTGATAGGGAGGATATAGGCCATCTCTTTTCTGGAATTGAATTGAACCCCGGGGGTCCATTGAGGCATGCTCCTGACCACACGAAGGCATTCTGCGTCGATGGTCTCTGATACCGATTTGACCACAACCGGATTCAGGATGTTGCCATCACTATCGACAATAAAGTAAACATGGGCGGTGCCTGAAGTGCGCTTATTTTTATCTTCTTCCGGATAGCGAATTTTGTTTCCTAAAAATCGCATGAGGGCCTGGTCTCCGCCGGGAAATTCCGGAGGGCTATCCTCCAAATATTGTTTTGTAACCGACCCGTCAGCACGCCAATAAGATTCTGACGTGATCATATTATCCGCGAATGTGAGTCGGGCACTGAGCTGTCCATTGGAATGATAAAATTCCCATTCGCCATGGCGCAAATCGCCTTTCTCAAGTGTATCACCTGGGAAATAATCGTACTCATCCACCTCAGCAGACTGATCATCCGGCTTGATATAACTCCCCCTTCCACTCAGCGTCCCATCATAATGCCATTCGGTCCACTGGCCTACTTTGAAGTTGTCGACGTAGGTTCCTTCCGTTGCCTTATTTCCGTTGATATGATAAAAAACAAATTTGCCTTCTTTCACCTCGGGTTCCAGGCTGAGAAAGGAACCTTCCATCGTGATCGCGCCATTTTTGAAGGAGTCTTTAGCCTTCCAAATCGTATCCTCCCGCCAGACCTGACGATACGTTACCGCCTGATCTTTTGACGTTACTTTCTTCCCGCCAGCATACCCGAAGATGAGGGTATCCTGCCCAAAACAGGCCGCAGCGATGTGCAGGCCGATCAATAGTCCGAGGTATTTTTTCATCGCGGGTTTAAATTACGCAGCCAAAATACAATTTTCCCTATTCCATCCCCTCCATGACATTCAGCTATGCATGTACTCAATTACACCTGAAGGTCCTTATATCTCCAATCAGCGAAGCTGACCTCTCAGCGCTCTCCAACACAAAGCATGTTTCCGTGTCCTCTGCGTACAAGTTTTAAGTCACTACGCGACTAAAAAAACCAAAGAGCGCCGACGGCGCAAAAATTCCTCTCGCCTTCTGATCTCCAATCAGCGCAGCTGACCTCTGCGCTCTCCAACACAAAGCACGTTTCTGTGGTCTCTGCGTAAAAGTTTTTCAGTCGCGCAGCGACTATCTTAAAACTCACTGCGCGGGCTTTTTAAAAATAACACCGAGATCACAGATATGCCCATGACCTTGGAGAGCACAGAGTCCCGATCAGCCGGCGTTCAAAGGCGCGGTGGAGGTTTAGGGATTGGCAGATGCCTGAGAAAATGTTTATTTCAATTTTTTCAAATTTGAATTACGCATCAGGGAAGTCATTTGTGTAATGGCTATTTGATTGAGTTGTTTCAGACGTTCTGATTGGCTAAGACCCTGACGAATGAGCACTGCATTAATACTTTCCAAATTGGAGAGCACCACGAGTTGCTCAATGGTGGCATCATCCCGCATATTGCCTTTTGCGTCGGGATTGGCTTCCCGCCAGTCGGATGCCGTTTTACCAAAGAGAGCCATATTCAACAAATCTGCTTCCGAAGCATAAACAAAAGATATTTGTTTGCCAGTGAGTTTTTCGGGAATCAACTTTTCTTTGATGGCATCTGTATGGATGGTATAGTTGATTTTGGCGAGGGTGCGCTGTAGGTTCCAGTCGAGTTGTAAGCGGTTGTTCTCTTCTGCTTTGAGGCGTTGAAATTCATTGATCAGATAAAACTTAAACGCTGGACTAATCCAGCTTGCAAATTCAAAGGCAATATCCCGATGTGCGAATGTACCTCCGTATCGACCTGATTTGGATATAATGCCTGTTGCGTTGGTTGCTGCTATCCATTTTTGAGGGGTAAGCGTAAAGCTGTTTGAACCAGATTCGTTTCTAAAGGCATCGAATTCGATGCCTTTAAAATCAGGATTCTTTAATTGTTCCCATAGCCCGCAAAATTCTATCGCATTTCTGGTTCGCATCCAGTTTTGTATGATGTAATTGGTACGATGTGCATCCCGATAACGTGCCATATCAGTAAGTGATATGAAGTCATCCGATTTATTAGAGTATAGGGTTATTTGCCTTCCACTTACTTCGATTGTCACATTTTTCGCCATGGTTAAAAATAGTCAAATAGGACCATCATTTTCCCCAACTCAGGTGTATGCTAAAATTATGCCGGCCCTCTTATTGTGTCGTTGTCATACCATCTAACAAAATTGGTCTATTGACTCTAATCGGCGAAACCGATTTTGAAATTACGATGACCCCCTTTTAATTGTACCGAATTCGGTATAATTAAACGCCGGATTGACAAAGCCTCCCACCCCGAGATATTCTATCAACAAAACTGTTTAACCCGGCCTGTTTTCTAAACCCGTCGAATTCGACGGGTTTAAAATCGGGACTATACATTTGTTCCCAAAAACCAGGTAACTCAATGGTATTCCGGTTGCGCAACCAGTTTTTTAATGATATCGTCAGTACTTGAAGAATCTTTATATCTCGCAATATCCGTAAGCGAAATATAATCATCCACCTTATCATGGTACACCGTGATTTCAATTCCTTGAACTTCTATCCTTTTGTTCTTTGCCATGGTTAAAAATAGACAATCACTCAGATTCTATCATTGCTTTTAGAGGTGAGGTGCCATGGCCTCCCGATCAGGCCGTGCCCGTAAGGGAAGCGGAGGCCACCAATCCTCTCTTTCCGGCCGAACTACTTCTTATCTCCAATCAGCGAAGCTGACCTCTCAGCGCTCTCCAAAACAAAGCACGTTTCTGTGGTCTCTGCGTAAAAACCTTAAGGTCGCGTATCGACTAAAAATCCGAAGAGCGCCGACGGCGCAAAAATTCCTCTCGCAACTAAGAGAGCGCAACGAACGTTCTCACGCAGCGCAGCAAGTAAAGGTGCAGAGTGCTGCGGAGGGACGCAAAGCAGAGGTAAAAAAGATTTTTGAAGTGAGTAGTGGGTAGTGAGTGGTGAGACTGGATCGCCCGAATCTGTTGACCCCCGCTTATTGATCAATTACCCCGAATTCGGGGTAATTAAAATTTGGATTGTTTATCCGTTCCCACGTCCCCAAATATTCCAGCGTGTTTTTATTTGTAATCCATTTCCCAATGAGTCCACTTCCTTCTTTAAAGCCGCCGGTCATGTCGGTAAGGCTAATGAAATCAACATCATTTTGAGCCAAAATTGTTATTTCAGCACCTCTGACACTTATTTTCTTTCCTTGTGCCATGGTTAAAAATAGGAAATCGTTCGAATTCTGCCATTTCCCTTTACTGGCGCCCCGCCCGAGCTTCCCGATTGGGCCTGCCCGTAAGGGAAGCGGAGGGCCCCAATCCTCCCTTTCCGGCTGGACTATTTCTTATATCCAATCAGCTAAGCTGACCTCTGCGCGCTCCAACACAAAGCACGTTTCTGTGGTCTCTGCGTAAAATATTTTCAGTCGCTTAGTGACTATAAAAACCGAAGTGCGCCGACAGCGCAAAAATTCCTCGCGACTTCTAATCTCCAATCTACGCCGCAGACGTCTCTGTGTTCTCAAACACAAAGCACGTTTCTGTGGGCTCTGTGTAAAATTTTTCAGTCGCGCAGCGACTATCTCAAAGCTCGCTCCGCGAGCTTTTTAAAAATAACACCGAGATCACAGAGATACCCATGACCTTTGAGAGCACAGAGTTGAACTGACTCATGATCCCGGCAATGCAAAGAATTTCATTAAAAGCGCCCCGCCAGCGCCTCCCGATCAGGCCACCATTCCTCCCTCTCCGGCAAAAAGATCTCCCTCCCGTGAAATTGGCGGAGATTGTAGGGGCTATCCCCATTTTCCACAAAAGCTTCCCCCACCACCACAAGGAATCCCATATCTTATGGAATCATGGCGCCAAACTTCGGTATAAATGTCGTTTTTTTACCACCTGATATATTGTGACATGCAGCTAACCAAACTCTTATTGATGGTTCTCGCGCTCTGCGGCACCGGTTTCCACAGCCTCGCCCAGAACTATCTCGGCACGGAATTTCGCGCCATGTTCATGCGCAATTTGGAGCAACCAATCAATGGGCTTCCATCTTTTGAGTTCAGCATATATGCGCCAACCGGCGCTGATGTCACTGTGACATACGGAAATCCGGCCGACCCCTTCTTCCAGCAGCAGTCGGGCAGTGTGGTACCCGGAGGACATCTGACCATAAGTTTTCCCAACCAGATACTGGAGCAACAAAACTACTTTGTGGCCGAGACCCGTAGCTTTCACATCACAGCCTCGACCCCCATCAGGCTGTATGCCCTGCACAACCGCATTTACTTTTCCGAAGGCACGGCGGTATTGCCCCTGTCAGCTTGTGGCAGCGCTTACAGCGTAGTGACTTATCAGGGCAATGACCAGCAGCAAAGCCAGGTGAGCATGCTGGCCTACAGCGACGATACAGAACTCACCATTATTCCCTCTGTAAACACAACTGCCGGGCCGGCGGGCCAGCCAATCACCCTTATCCTGCAGACTGGTGAGACCTATACCCTGGCTGCGGGTGGTTCGGACCTGACACAAACGCGAATTTTCAGTGCGCAGGGTACACCATTTGCTGTTTTTGCCGGGCACCGCCGGGTGCTTGTTGGCGCATGCGATGCCGACAGCCACCTGTATGAGCAACTCGTATCACTGCAGGACTGGGGTACAGGATTCGCGCTGATCCCACCAGAGCTCTCGGGTGGAGAACTGGTGCGGATTACAGCTGCTTATGACAATACTGAAATATATGAGGGTTGCAACGACCTGCTATTTGATATGGATGCAGGTCAAAGCGTCACCTTTCTCAATGCCACGCCAAGGCTCATTACATCCAACCAGCCAGTCCAGGTAGCCACCTTTATGCGTGGAGCGGAATGCACCACTTACTTCAGCGGCGATCCCAATATGCGCATCGTACTGCCTCTGGAGAAAGCCAACACGTCAATAAAACTGAAAACGGGTTTCCCTCTTCCAAACTTTTTTGGTGGCAACCCGTTCGAGTTTTTTCACCTGGTAATGCCCACCGCTCAAACCGGTGACCTCACCCTCAATGGCATCCCTGTGGATTGGACGCCATTTAGCACGCAGCCCCAAATATCCTTCGCAAGGGTAAACGCCGACAACATTGAGACGCTTACCACAGTCACCTCTGCCTCCCCCTTCTGGGCCGAATACCTGGCCATGATCAACTATGAGGCGCTCAGCATGTCGTTGGGCAGCGATACATTGATGGACCTTCCACCCCTGGGGACAACGCAGGTATCCCTGGGCCCGGATTTTTCTATATGCCCGGGAACCACAGCTGTCCTGCAGGTAAGTAACACCCTGCAGGCCACCTGGCAGGACGGCACCGGGGAAAACAGCTATGTGGTGAGCGAACCAGGCACTTATTACGTAACCGTGGAAGGGGAATGCGGATTGGCTTCAGATACCGTTGTGGTCGGGCAGTTTGCGCCTTCTGAAGTACAGGTGGATTCGTCCTTTTTCGCTTGCGCAGGGCAGCAGGGCATCACATCGGTCGCTGCATTGCCTGGATACCAATACCAATGGAGCAATGGCGCATCCGGGCCTCAATTGACGGTCGATAAGGAAGGCACCTATCAGGTAACTGCCACAAGCCCTGATGGCTGCACTACAACTGCCGAAACAAACTTCATCAACCTGCCCCTACCCACCGTAGATATTGTTGGTGATAACTTCCTGTGCGAAGGGAGCTCCACCGTGTTGATGGCATCTCCGCAGGAGGGCACACTGCTATGGAGCAATGGAGCCGGGGGGCCCTTGCTCACCGTAGCCGAACCCGGAGTGTACACACTGGTGGTTAAAGACGCCAATGGCTGTGTGGACAGCGCTTCAGTAGCCATCAATCAGTTGCTGCTACCATATATTCTGTCGAACGATACCACCGTATGCGCCGGAGAACTGGCAACACTCCGGGCTACCTCGCCCAATGGGGACCTCATGTGGGTAGGGTTCGTACCCGATGAAAACCCCGAAGCAGGGCCGGGAAGCTACACAGTGGAAGCCAGCAATGCATGCGGTACGACCGAAGCAACAATTACAGTAGATGAAAACCCTTGCCTGTGCGACGCCCAAATCCCCAATATCTTCACGCCCAACAGAGATGGTAGAAATGACACCTTTACACCTTTGATAGGATGCGCACCTATTGGATTTGAAATGAACATATACGACCGCTGGGGCCGCGAAATATTCCGGTCATCAGACGCTTCAATGTTATGGGCCGGCGATGACGCAGATGGCATGGAGCACAGCGAGGGTGTGTACTATTACATCATCAGGTACTTCAACTCCCTGCGCTCGGTGCCCACCCCCCTGGTCTATTCGGGATGGGTAACCCTGACGCGGTAATGGGGAGTCCGTATACCCACGCCTCATGCTTGCCGTAGTTACGCCCCTTATGGTAAGCCCCGGTTTTAACCGGGGTCCCGATCGGTAACATGAAACCCGTGCCGTAGGTACGGCCAGTATAAACGGGTGCCGCAACGAGCGTGCCCTATCCCAGAATACGTCCCGCCAGCGCCTCCCGACTGGGCCACCAACTTTCCTTCTCCGGTAATAAAATTTCCCTCCCGTGAAATTGGCGGAGATTGTAGGGGCTATCCCCATTTTCCACAAAAGCATCCGACACCACCACCCGGTAATCGGCATTGATGCCGATTAACTTCCGGTCGAAAGCCCGGTGCAGTGTCGGTGTGAGAGAGATGCCGTTTTGGATGGTGTCGTTGCGGGAAGAGGCCCGGAATCCAGCGAGTGTCGTTCTGAATGCTTGATAATTAAAACTTTAATACATCTCGTATGGACGATGTCATCATTTGAGGATGCCCAAAAGCCGATGTGGTTTGTTTCGATCCTGCACCTCCCGCTAGCTTAAACGATTAGCCGTGCAACCCTGCGAATATTAAAATAATGTACATTTGTGTATGGACAAAATTGGCGAATTAGAGATTCGTGTTGTGGGAAAGTCAGGCAATCTGGCTTTGACTCCGGACAGTTTCGACATCAGACACATTGTAGGTTTGCTGCAGGATGTGGAAGATTTGCTTTATCCGACCACCAGGAAAGAACGTCCATTGATTACTTATGATATTCAGGAAGGTTCGGTGCGGCACATTTTCAAAACCCCCGTCCAGTATATCATTGGATTTAGCGCCATTTTGGGCCAAATTCAGCATACCAATTCAATAGATTTCCTCGACCTGAAAACTGCGAAGGCCATTGAGCGCATCCAACAGTTGGCCCAGCAAAAAGATTTTGAGTTTCAGTTTAGCACATCGGCAAATCACCGGATTGAACTCACTATTACCCCGGAAACAGCCTTTTACAGAAGTGAAAATCTCTGGGTCGATGCTGAATTCTATTTCTACGGTGTATTGACAAATGCCGGTGGCAAAACCAAAGCCAATATCCATTTGGACACTGCTGAATATGGTTCCCTTACCATTGCCACGGGCAAGGACTATCTGGAAGGCCGCGAAGAAAACCTGTTGTACAAGAATTTTGGTGCACGGGCCGCCGGGAAACAAAACCTTGAAACCGGGGAGATGGATACCACTTCACTCAAGCTCATTGAACTCATTGATTACAGTCCCAAATTTGACGGAGATTACCTGTCTTCCCTAATTTCTAAGGCCGGTAAAAGCTGGAAAAATGTGGATGCCGACGACTGGTTAAAAAACCTCCGGGGTGGCTATGAAGCCTAGTGTACTTTTAGATACCAGCTTTTTCATTCGCCTCCTTAATGATGAAGACTCCCTGCACGACAATGCCAAAGGCTATTTTCAATATTTTCTTGAAAATGATGTGACCCTGAAAGTTTCGACTATATCGATTGCTGAGTATTGTGTAAGAGGAAGTTTGGATGAATTGCCGCTGAGAAACATCCAAATAATTCCATTTAATCTTGACGAAGCGAAAAGAACAGGAGAATTTGCGAGGGTAATTTTTGAACAAAACAATGTTTCCCACGAAAAACTTTCGCCAAGGGCCATCATCCCCAATGATTCAAAGTTATTTGCGCAGGCCGATCTCGATAAATCCATCACCCATTTTATCACCTCTGACACCCGTTCACAAAGTACTTACAGTGCGCTGAAAATCATACTTATTCCAAAATTTGGAATTATAGACATTTCCCGACCCTTTGATGAAACGTTTGGAATACTTAATCTGCGGTAAACGGGATGATTACAAACGCAGAATACTTCCGGGTAAGCATACAGGATTTGAGTACGTCACCTTGACGAAGCGTCGTTATCGGTCTGGTATTAATATCCCAATCTATTGACAAGCCCCTCCCGGTTGGGCCACCACCCCTCCCGCTCCGGCAAAAGAATCTTCCGCCCGTGAAACTGCCTCAAATTATAAGGCGAATCTCCATTTTCCACAAAAGCATCCGACACCACCACACGGTAATCACCATTGATCCCGATCAGCCGGCGGTCAAAAGCCCGGTGCAGGGTTGGCGTGAGAGAAATACCGTTTTGAATCGTGTCGTTTTTCGAACTGCTCCAGGGGGTAATATGGCAGGCATCAATCATCTGAATACCGGAGGTGGCAGTAACCCGTTGACCGGAAATGGCGCAGGTGTAATTGTAGATTTTCGGCACGCGACTTTGAAACACCGCCGACCGCGCCTCCGTTTCGATGGTTTTCAGAAAAACAGGAACCCTTTCAGCAGCCCATTTGCCTTCAAAGTCCATTTCCAGTTGGTCCATATATGCCCGGGTTTCTGATTGCAACAAATCACCCCGGTATTCCTGCCCTGGAAAGTAAGTAAACAGAAGGAAATTTCTGATCTCCCTCCGCTGACGGGCATCGGCCAGGGCATTCCACACATCGGCGTCAAACCATCCATACGCCACGCTGTTTTGCAGGGCCACAACACTTTTGGGCGAGTACGAACTGGTCAGCGCCACCTTGGCCCCATCCAGCAACTCCAGGTGCCAGAACTTATCTCCCGCGAGGTGAAAAAAGGGCAGGTAAAACCGCGGTTGCCAACCTTCATGCGGCACCAACTTCAGCCAAATGCGCTGAAAAGTGGCGATGAGCTCCGGTGTAATGGTTATTCTGTTTTCCGCGATCTGCACGGCTTCGACCGACTCCAGAATGGAAAGGAGGAGAATGGGTTTGTGGGGGGCTTTGCCGAAGGAAGAGACGCGGTGAGAGGCGCGGTTGAGACGAATGAGTTTACTGCGTACTGAATCCAAGGCGAATGAAAAGTCTAAAATGATATCCCAATTAAATTACATTTGGTTTTCATCCCAACTGCACGGGATGAAGGTAACATTGTAAAACCAATCAAACAGAAATCATGAATAATCTTAAAGTTTTATTCTTTTTAGCAGCGATGACCTGTGTCGGTGTTTCACATGCTCAAATTGAACCAGATATTATTATTTTAAGAACATATGAAAAAAATAATGCAAAAGGTCACATCATAGTCAGTGGAAAAGGGGAGATAATCCAGTCGATCGAAATGGAAAACTCTATATCATCTAAAAACTGGGAGATAAATCAGAAAATCATTGATAATGCTCTAAACAGTTATTTAAAAGCCGGATATGAGATAACAACATCTCATGGGGCTGGCAATGGAATAACGGCGATTTCCACTTATGTCCTGGAAAGAGCTAATGAGGCGAAAGAAGAGTGAGGTGAAGCCTGTTGACTTTACCCAGTTCCGATGATGCACCACACACATTGGTTACGTTCTGACCCCGTTCCTTTGAAAAATGGAAACCAAACAAATCACCACCACAAACTGGTTCACGATTGGCAGAAACGCCTTCTTCGCGGATAAAAATGTTGATTTTCTGATCGTGAGAGACCAGTCGCCGTGGAAAGTATATTACCGGGAATATCGGTATCCCGGAGACTGGCTCGGGTCAGACCAGGAAACCGCCACTTTTGGAGGTGATAGTGGCTGGGTTCTGACAGATACAGATGGCGCGCGGGTGGAGCGGTACATGAAGTCCTACGCCCGTCCCGAAACCTGGGAAGAAATGAGCCCGGAATTTGAGGCGAAACATGAGGTGGGGATGATCTGCGATGGGGCCAGTCTGACTACCGTCAACCACCAACCCGGTATTCCTGAAAAACGCATCCACTATTTCATGGATACCTTCCCGGAAGCTTTGCACCCATCGTATCAAAGGGCGCGGAGGTTGTTGCGGTATTTGGAGGGGATGGTTGATCGATCAGAAACCCGAAAATCTATCCGAATTGTTTGATGAAATCATCAAATTCAAAAAGGGCAGTAGGGGACTCAGCGGTTTCAGAAAACCCATCGAATTCATACCATCCATGATCCAAATCGGGATTGAAGGGAAACGAATGGACATCTGGTACAGCTACTTTCGCGGCATCAAAAAATTCACCATCAATCAATTTGGTTCTGATAAGCTCGGTAGCGTCTGCGGGAGTGATTCCGGAAGGATTGGTCAAAATGATTGAACCGAATTGCTTGTAATTACCGGCGTCGCGGTAGATGTATTCGAATTTTAGGTTGGTGGAATTTGATTTCATTGGATTGGGTCTGGTCATCTGGAAGTGTAAATATCGGGAAGGATGGGGGATTATGCCAGGTATTTAGATGTTGATTTATGGGATTGTGTTCTACGGATTTCTAATTCGTGAGAATTTAGATACATTAGACCTTTGGATATGATTAGAGTCACATGCGCCATCATCGAAAAAGATAATAAGATTCTTTGCGCCCAAAGAAGCGCATCAATGCCATTGCCATTGAAATGGGAATTTCCAGGCGGAAAAGTGGAACCGAATGAATCTGAAGAATCCTGCCTTATCCGTGAGATATTAGAAGAATTAAATCTGGTCATCGATCATTTGGAAAAGCTGCCATCTAACGTTCATTCTTATATTGGCGGAAAAACCATTGAGTTAATTCCGTTTAGGTGCAAGGTCATTGAAGGCAATTTGATTCTAAAAGAGCATCTTCAAATTAAATGGGTTTCTAAAACTGAACTTTTAGGTTTAGATTGGGCGGAGGCAGATATCCCGATTGTGCACCAAATGCTTAAAATGAAATTATGAATCAAGGCATTTATGAGGAGCTAATCACCAAACTTGTTACATCTAAAATAAGCGAACTAGATGAGAAGGATTTTTATATCAAAAAAACAAAAATTGATAAAGAAGAAGCCACCCAATTTCTTTCACAGCATCTTGCTAAAGTTATTCGCGTAGCATTTTCTTTACTGAAAGGGGATGATATTATTGAAAAACAGATACAAATCGCTAATGATATAATTAGACTTTTAAAAAGTCAATTTAAAAAAGTGAATTTTGAAGATGATTTTATTGAAGTTGAAGGAAAGATTTTAAAAGCTATTTACCAGCGATTAAATGCTGATTTTTCAGATTTTGAAGCCCACCTCAAGGAGGTCACTCCTTATACGCGTCTTACGCATAGTGAACTCTTTACAGGTGGAAATGTGGGTATTTCGTTAGAGAGTGAGCTGAAAAAAGAAATACTCTCCGCAGACCGAGTGGATTTACTGGTTTCTTTCATTAAATGGAAGGGGATTATTATTCTTGAAAGAGAATTGCGTGAATTTGTAAAAAGAGGAGGCAAATTAAGAGTGATTACAACCACTTATATGGGTGCTACAGATGCTAAAGCGATTCATTTACTGGCTTCCTTAGAGAACACAGAAGTAAAAGTATCTTATAATACAGGAAACGAACGGCTGCACGCAAAAGCTTATTTATTTTATCGAAACTCCGGGTTTCATACAGGCTATATAGGATCTTCTAATTTTTCACGTACTGCATTAACAGATGGTTTAGAGTGGAACCTCAAAGTAACCACTAAGGAAGTAAGCCATATCATTAATAAATTTGAAAAGACTTTTGAATCCTATTGGCAAAGTGCCGATTTTGAGCGTTTCGATTTTGATTTGCATAGTGATAAACTTCACGAGGCTTTAAACGCAAGCAAGATTAATAAGGACTATATTAACACCTTGGCTTTTTTTGATATCAAGCCTTTTCAATATCAACTTGAGCTTTTGGAAAAGCTGGAAGTAGAACGAACTATTCACAATAGATATAAAAACCTTATTGTAGCAGCCACTGGTACCGGGAAAACTGTTATTTCAGCTTTTGATTATAAGCGGTTTAAAGCTACTAATAAAATCGCGAGATTGTTATTTGTTGCTCATCGCAAAGAAATACTTGTACAGGCATTGGGGACTTTTAGGGGTGTATTAAAGGATAATAATTTCGGGTCACTTTGGGTAGATGGTTTGCAACCTTCCAATTATGAATTTGTATTTGCTTCTGTACAAACGCTCACTAATCGGCTGGACGGCTTAGACCTCTCTAAAGACTATTACGACTTTATTATTATTGACGAAGTACATCATATTGCCGCCAACAGCTATCGCCCCATTATCAATTATTTTGAACCTAAAGTATTGTTAGGTCTTACGGCAACTCCTGAACGCATGGACGGTAGTGATATCTTAGCCGATTTCTCAGGAAGAATAGCAGCGGAAATTAGATTGCCAGAGGCCTTAAACAGAAAGTTACTTTGTCCGTTTCAGTATTTTGGTATCTCAGATAGTGTGGATTTGTCTCATGTAAAATGGGAACGAGGTCGCTATGTGGCTAGTGAATTAAACAATGTGTATACCGGTAACAATCGTCGCGTAGGGGAAATTATTGACAACCTTGAAAAATATACCAAAGATATTCACGATGTGACAGCCTTGTGTTTTTGTGTATCCATTGAGCATGCCCGTTTTATGGCAGAAAAGTTTTTATTGGTAGGCTTAAAAGCCGCTTATTTATCCAGTGATAATGCTAAGGAAAGAGAAATTTTAAGACTTCGATTGATAAGTAAAGAGATTAATTACCTATTTGTTATTGATATTTTCAATGAAGGGGTTGACCTTCCGGAAGTAGATACAGTCTTGTTCTTACGCCCAACAGAAAGCATAACTGTGTTTTTGCAACAATTGGGTAGAGGGCTTCGCCTCTTAGATGGCAAGGAAAGTTTGACAGTTTTAGATTTTGTAGCCAATGCCCGACCAGAATATGACTTTGAAGGAAAATTTAGGGCTTTGATAGGGAAAACTACTAATTCTGTTCAAAAAGAAATAGAAGACAACTTTCCTCATTTGCCGTTGGGTTGCTCTGTGATTTTGGAGAAAAAAGCCAAAGAAAATATTCTAGAAAATATCAGAAGAGCTACAAGTTTAAATAGAAATCAAATCATTCAAAGAATTCAAAACTTTGAACATCAAACTACGCTGCCTCTTACTTTAAAAAACTTTATTGAAATCACGCATATACCCTTACAGCACATTTATAAAAAAGAAAGTTGGAAGCGACT
>JBGTLS010000474.1:0-3394 GCA_041744015.1 Cryomorpha sp.
TTTGCATACGTGGCCTCTCATGATTTACAGGAGCCGCTGCGCATGGTGACGAGTTTTCTCACTCAGCTTCAGAAGAAATACGAAAATGAACTGGACGAGAGAGCCCATCAGTATATTCACTTCGCAACAGATGGAGCAAGCAGAATGCGACAAATTATACTCGATCTCCTTGCTTATTCCCGAATCGGCCGGGAAGAAGATGCCCCCATAACGGTAGACGTGGCTAAAACGGTGTTGGATGTCCTGGCCTTAAATAACAGAGTAATTCAGGAAAATGAAGCCAGTGTTCATTTTGAAAATCTCCCGGAAATTCATGGTTACGCGACGCCGCTCTTTCAGCTTTTTCAAAACCTCATTGCAAATGCCATTCGGTATCGCAAAAAAGATGAAAAGCCCGTGATTCACATTCGCCATTCCGAAAATAAAACACATTGGCAATTTTCAATTGCCGACAATGGTATTGGAATTGAGAGCCGCTTTCAGCAAAAGATATTTGTGATCTTTCAAAGATTGCACAACAAGAGTGCCTATCCCGGTACGGGAATCGGATTGGCAATCTGCAGAAAAATTGTGGAGGTGCACAAAGGGGAGATTTGGGTGGATTCAGAATTGAATGTCGGATCCACTTTTCACTTTACAATCGCCAAATCTTAAATGAACAGAAAATAGTAACTTTAGATTCCATGAAACCAATAAACATACTGCTCGTAGAGGACAATGAGGGTGACATTATGCTCACCACTGAGGCACTCCATGACGGTAAAATTTTCAATGATATACATGTCGTTCGCGACGGCTGGGAAGCCATGCAGTATTTGTACAAAAAAGAATCGCACAGCGACGCGATCACACCGGATCTCATCCTTCTTGATGTCAACCTTCCCAAGATGAATGGCCATGAGGTACTTCAGGAAATCAAATCAAACGCTGATCTCCGGCATATACCGGTAATCATACTTACCACTTCTTCCTCTGAGGAAGACGTACTAAAGTCATACCAGAATTATGCAAACTGCTTTATTACCAAGCCTGTAAATGTCAATGATTTTATCGACGTGATCGCACGCATAGAGAACTTTTGGGTTTCAATTGTTACTTTACCTCAATCTGGCACATAGTTGATGGAAGATAACTGGATCAATCTGAATATTCTCGTTATTGAAGACAACGACGGTGATGCTGTATTGATCCAGGAATTTCTCAATGATGAATGCGAATACTGTCTCATGCATCGGGAAGAAAATCTCAGAGATGCGCTTAGGGCCCTTGAGAAACCCAATCAATTTGATCTGATTCTTTTGGATCTTTCACTACCAGATGCAGAAGGTGCCAATTTGGTTCAGGTAATTATTAAAGCATCGAAATCTATTCCGGTGATTGTCCTTACCGGCTATGCCGACAAAAAATTTGGAGTCGAAGCCATATCAATGGGCGCAGCCGATTACCTTTTAAAAGACGAGCTAACAGCATCGTTGCTGCACAAAAGCATTATATATACCCTTGAAAGAAATAAAATTCGTGCGGAGCAGGAATCATCAGAAAAGAAATACCGTGCATTATTTGAATTAAGCCCCATTCCCATGTGGGTTTATGATTGGGAGACTTTATCATTTTTAGATGTAAATAAGGCCGCCGTCAGCAATTATGGATACTCAAAAGAGGAATTCCTTCAAATGACAATTAAGGACATTCGACCTCCTGAAGATATTCCAATATTACTTAAAGCGGTAGAAATAGCCAAAGTCAGTCAGGCGTCGTACAACCGGGGCCATTATCGCCATATAAAAAAAAATGGAGACCATATTGTTGTTCGCATTGAAAGTAATAAAATTAATTTTCAGGATGTTCAGGCCGAGCTTGTGTTGGCTGTAGATGTTACTTTCCAAATGGAAAATGAGGCAAGCATAGAGAAAGCAAACATGCGTCTCGAAAAAGCTGAAATCCTCGCCAAAATGGGATACTGGGAGACAGATCTCAAAACAAATAAAACCTACTTTTCGAATGAATTTTTAAATATAGTAGGTATTAAAAAATCCAGAAGACGGAATTCTTTTGATGTATTTAAGGAATTAATTGATCCAATAGATAGGGTACGCTTTGACAAAAAAATTGAAAAATCTAAAAAAGGCAAATTAAAATTTGAATCAGAAATAAAAATAAAGCTGGATGAGCATGTCCAAAAAATAATTTATCTGAAATCCGAATTTATCAAAATTGGCAGTTCACTCACGAAGTTTGAAGGAATCATCCAGGATATCACAGGGAAAAGAGCCAAGGCCACCCAAATGAAATTACAGGAGTCTATCATTGCATCAGCGTCTGATGGAGTGGTAATCACCGAAGCTTATCCAATCATTCAAACCGGCCCGAAAATTCTTTACGTAAATGATGCACAGATACGAATGAGCGGTTACAGCCGGGAAGAACTAATCGGAAAAACCCCCCGGATTTTACAGGGACCTGATTCAAATCGCGATGAACTCATCCGGATGCGCAAGGCAATCGAAAATAAGCAATCGTGTCAAATAGAAGTGGTCAATTACCACAAGAATGGAACACCCTACTGGGTCAATATTGTAGTAAATCCGGTAACGGATAATACCGGAGAAGTGACCCATTTTATTTCCCTTCAGCGCGATGTTACAGCTCAGCGCAACTATCTTGAAAAACTAAAGTTGCAAAATGCCACCTTGCGGGAAATAGCCTGGACACAGTCGCACGTGGTGAGGGCTCCGCTTGCACGCCTCATGGGATTGGTTGACATCATAGATAGTCGAATGGATGCAGACGAACGAGAGCAGTTATTTGGATTTATCCGGACCTCAGCTGATGAATTGGATGCAATTATCAAAAATATTGTACAGAAAACATCGCGGATTGACATTCGGGAAGTAACCAAAGAATCACAAGTTTGATTACTTGTCATCAGCTCTCTTATTGCGCACTTTCCACAAGGCTTACAAAAAGTAAAACAGATCATCGCACCTCATCACTCACGAGATTACCGTTGATAAACACTTTCAAAACGTGAGAAGTATATTCAAACGGATCACCGTCATAAAGCGCAATATCTGCGTCTTTTCCAACCTTTAACGAACCGATCCTGTCTTCCAGTTTCAACAGTTTCGCTGCATCAATTGTCAGGGCGCGAAGGGCGGCATCATAATCCAAACCATTCGCCACGGCAAGTGCTGCTTCAAAAGTCACCACGCGTGTTTTGGGCACATATCCCTCAAATCCACTCTGAAAAACAAATGGTATTTCCGCCTGATGTAGTTTATGCGCATTGGTATACGTGGCGTGTTTGGTATCTCCGTAATTGCGCACCATGGTCGGATGCACAATCACCGTCACTCCCGCGGCTTTGATTTCATCCAAAACCGAATACGCCTCC
>JBGTLS010000475.1:0-5432 GCA_041744015.1 Cryomorpha sp.
GGCCCATACCTGTATTTCCCGAAGTGCATTCAATGACGGTACCGCCCGGTTTGAGCTTTCCTGATTTTTCGGCATCTTCGATCATTTTCAGCGCCATCCGGTCTTTGGTGCTATGTCCGGGATTGAAATATTCCACTTTGGCGAGTACCTGGGCTGGTATGTGTTTGCAGATTTTATTCATGCGAACCATGGGTGTATCACCGATGGTCTCTAAAATATTGTTGTATAATTTGCGATAAGCCATTTTAATGAAAAAATTTGGGCAAAGTTAGCCTAATTTAATCGAAGCGAATGGCTTTTGCCGGTCGAATTTGATTCACAGCAAGTGATGGAATGAGCAACATTAGCAGGCATATAGACAGGGTCCCTACATTGAGCCAAATGATATTAAGTGGTTCAAGTAATACGGGTACTTCTGAAACATAATAGTTTTCCGGATCGAGTTTTACCCAACCGTATTTTTGCTGAAGCAAACTTAGACCAATGCCAATGAGGTTGCCGAAAAACAATCCCAGGCTGATAATCCACGCAGCCTGGATAAGGAAGATTCTTTGAACAAAATCGGATGTGGCTCCCATGGCTTTCAGAATTCCAATCATCGATGTGCGTTCCATGATGAGAATGAGCAGGGCTGAAGTCATGTTTATGACCGAGATGATGATCATCAGGCCAATGATGACAAGCGTATTCAAGTCGAGCATTTCCAGCCAGTTGAAAATTTCCGGTGAGCGTTGCTTGATCGTGGTGGTGCGCAAGTCATAGTGAAGATGGTCGTAAATAAACTCATCCATTTTGTCGAGGTCGCGGTAGCTGTCAAGTTGAATGTCAAACCCTCCGGTGTAATATTTACCACTTCCGCCGCTGGTCGTTAAAGATAGCTGGTTTGTATCCGGACATGCCGAAATCCCCATATTTCGCACGGTGTAGAATGCCGTGTCCGGCAATGTTTGGCTTCTATCGGTTACGACTACAAAAAAAGTGGTATCACCTTCAATCCGGAATTGATGCGGCCCCGCTCCACGTAGGGAATCAGCACTCCATAAAAACCGGTGATCTCCATCCCCGCCAAATCCCAGGGCAGTCAAGCTCACCACACCATTGTCGCATGAATTTACCCGGATTTGAGCTTCTACGCCCCACTGATTTATTTTTCTGATCTGGGCGAGATCAATGAAAACAAACTGAGCGTCAAGATCCCTGAGGCCGGTGTCGTATATGCCGACGAGGGTAAAGTTTCGTTGGCTCATATTGTTTTTATTGTTTGGAAAATAGACCGTTACCCTATCCTCTAATTTCAATTTCATCCGTCCGGAGAGGTAGGACGACATGAGAATCTCGTTGGAAACGGTTGTGTCATTTAGCGAAAGCAAACGACCTTCCAATAAATTGGAAGAAATAAACGACCAGTCAAATTCGGTTGAAACTCCTTTGGCAAAAATTCCCTGAATATTTTCAGGTGTTTCGATGATACCTTGCTTCAATGCAAAGAGGTGAATACTTTTCACTCCTTTTACCGTATCAATGGATGGGTAAAATTCCTGATTGACGAGCAGTTTCGGATCGTTGTATCGCTCTGAATTGCCGAAATTGGTGATTTGAATATGTGATCCAAATCCGATAACTTTTTCTCTGATTTCATGTTGAAACCCTGTTACGATGCCGATTGCAGCGATCATCACAGCCATTCCGAGCGCAATTCCGATCGTTGCTATGCGCACAATGGGTTTTGAAAGGCCCTTTTCGGTACTTTCACGCTGAATTAAGCGTTTTGCAATAAAATAAGGTGTATTCAATGGATAAAATTCTCAGCCCACACATAGGGCCGCGTAAAAGTATGAAAATCGTTTTCTATTCTGTGTTGCTCTGCACGCTTGGTGCCTGTTTTTCGGGACAACCGGAAGTTCAATCAAAATCCAATGATCAGTTTCCTGAAAAGGAGAATGCCCCGGATGATACCCTGACTAAAGAAATACGGCCTGCGATTTATGAACTCCATTCCCGTCTTGATTCCTTAAAAAACAAACGAATTGCCATCGTGGCCAACCACACAAGTATAATTGAAGGGACTCACCTTTTGGATACACTTATCGGTTGGGGTTTGAATGTTACAAAAGTGTTTGCTCCTGAACACGGCTTTCGCGGAAATGTGGCTGATGGCGGAAAAGTGGACGACACAGTGGATGGGAAAACTGGTACACCCATCATATCGCTCTACGGCAAAAATAAAAAGCCCCAAAAGGATCAATTGACGGACATAGACCTGGTCATTTTTGACATGCAGGATGTGGGAGCACGTTTTTATACCTACCTGTCAACCCTCCACAATGTGATGGAAGCTTGTGCTGAATCGGGTATTGAAATGTGGGTGTTGGACCGGCCGAACCCGAACGGGCATTATATTGACGGCCCTGTATTGAAGCCAGGTTTCGAAAGTTTCATCGGAATGCATCCGGTGCCGGTGGTTTACGGAATGACCATAGGTGAGTACGCCCGGATGATCAATGGTGAAGGATGGTTGCGAAATGGGCTTCGCTGTAACTTGCAGGTTGTGGAATGTGTGAATTTTGACAGGAATGCGACATATATCCTTCCGGTAAAACCTTCGCCCAATTTACGCGACATGGAGGCTATTGCCCTTTATCCCGGTTTGTGCTTTTTTGAAGGTACCATCGTGAGTGTGGGCAGGGGAACACAGAGACCTTTTACAGTAATTGGTGAACCAGGTAATACCAAAGGAGACTTTACGTTTATTCCTCAACCCATTGCAGGTGTTTCAGTCGATCCGCCTCAAAAAGGTAAAACTTGTCGGGGATATAATTTATCCATTGAAGATGGAACTTCGAGGCGATTTGAACAACTGGAATTAAAGTGGTTGATCCGAATGTATAACGAAACGTCAGAAAAGGAAAAGTTTTTTCTCGCGAATAATTTCTTTGATAAGTTGGCAGGCACCGATCAGTTGCGCAAGGATATCCTCGCCGGAAAAAATGAAGAATCCATTCGCAACACCTGGGTGAATGACCTGGAAGATTTTAAAAAACTACGCGGAAAGTATTTGATATACCCGGATATTTGAGTTAAAACTATAAACCCTGAAAAGCGTAAACATCCCAAACCTGATTTAGAAATGGAGAGTCTCATCCGTATATTCGTAGATATTTTACCTGCCCTGATCATTTCAGCAACAGCCATATACATTTTTCACGAGGCCACCAGATTTCTGAGGGAACGCTTTCAACTCGAGTTGCAGAAAGAGCAATTTCGCGCCAAAGCGGATGCTCAGAATGCGCCTGCTGGAAAAAGTGAAAACATGGCGAAATTTCAACTTCAGGCGGCTGAACGTTTCGTCCTTTATCTGGAGCGAATTGCGCCTGACAGACTGGTGATGCGGCTTCATCAAAATGGAATGACATCCCGGATGTTGCAAAATGAAATATTGAAAGCCATTCGCGAGGAATACGACCACAACTTGTCGCAACAGATTTATCTTTCGGATGGCGCCTGGGAGTTGATCAAAAATGCCAGGGAGGAAATGGTAAAATTTATAACGGCCACCGGCGATTCTATGCGCGACAATGCCACCGGTATCGACCTGAGTCGAAAAATATTTGAAATGGCTTCACGCGTCGAAAAATTGCCAAATGATATTGCTATTCGATACCTCCGCAAAGAGATGCAGCTTCTGCTGAAAGAGGCCCGTTAGCTTATCTTTTTCCATGGGTAACCTGTGACCCTCCGGAAGGGATGGGTTTAACAGGGATTTAAGGCAATTTTCAGCATAGCAAATCAGAAAACAGAATTCTGTATCGAAGTGTTTACAAATTTTTATCCAGCCGCAACGGCCTGCATCAGGATGGCGCAGGCTATTGCACCGAAAGTTCCGATGGCATAACCCAAAACCGCAAGTAAAACACCGACCGGGGCAAGGGCAGGGCTGAATGCCGAGGCGACTATAGGTGCAGATGCTGCGCCTCCGATATTGGCCTGACTACCAACCGCAATAAAGAAAAACGGGGCTTTGATGAGTTTGCCGACGAGCAAAAGGATCGAAATGTGAATGATGATCCAGATAAATCCGATGATAATGATGAACTTAAAAATTTCCCAATCCCGAACCAATTGACCCAAATTCATATTCATACCGATGGTTGCGACGAGCACATAGAGAAAGATACTTCCGAATTTGGATGCACCAGCGCCTTCAAACGAGCGGGCACGCGTAAAAGAGAGCGCCACCCCACCAACAGTGGCAAAAACCACGAGCCAGAAAAACGATGAGCCAAACGAAGTAAGCAGCCTCAGCCAGGAGTTCGGATCAGTAGCCAACACACTTTCTATGTACTCAGCGATGGCAGGTGAAATGGCATCACTCAGGAAATGAGCGAGGGCCACCATTCCGAAACCGATACCCAGAATCATCATCATATCTGTAAAAGACGGTATGCGGGCCAGAGCCAGTTGTTGTTTTTCAACCCGGTTTTTCAAGTCAGTTATGGCTGAATTGTCGGCTTTTAGTTTCTTGTCAAGTCCATCGGAAATTCCCGCGCCGAAAAGCAGGAATGCCATCCAGATATTCGCTACCACCACATCGACCACAATCATAGCAGAAAACAGCGTATTGCTGGCTCCGTAAATTTCCTTCATGGCAGTCTGATTTGCACCTCCGCCAATCCAACTCCCTGCAATGGTTGCGAGGCCGCGCCAGATGGCATCCGGTCCATCGCTTTGCAACAATCCCGGTTCAAATTGACCCATAATCCACAAAGCAATGGGTGCGCCGATAATAATGCTTACAGTGGCCGTGAGAAACATAATTAAAGCTTTTGGCCCCAGCCTGAGTACGCCCCGCAAATCGATATTGAGGCAGAGAAGCACCAAACTCGCAGGTAGAAGATACCTCGAAGCCATGTAATACAACTGCGAATTTTCTGCATCGATTATTCCCAATGGTGAATTGAGAAGAGCCGGAACAAAATAACAGAGCAGCAGAGCCGGAACGAATTTGTAAAACCGACGAAATGCCGGCATTTGATGCGTCTTAAAAATCGCAGCCAGTACGAGCATTAAAATACCCAGGGTTACCGCGTCATTTTGTACAGGGAATTCCATTATTTGAATTTGTAATCGGGCAATGATACCAATTCAAAATGTAAATTCCAGCAAATCGGTTATCGATCTGCTTTAATCAAGAACTTTTAAAATGATATTTCCCTATTACAGTGGTGAACAAAAAACCCCGCAGTTTTTGGCTGCGGGGTTTTTAAATTAATGGTAGTCTGCAATTTTATTGGACCACCAGTTTTTGTGCACCAGCTGGTTGGTCGTTTACGATCACATTGACCGTGTAAACTCCCGCAGCGAGTGATTTTTGGAATCTGAGTGCAGCATTCATATCCGTGCCGTTGTTGGCGATGTTTTGGCTGTGAACTTTT
>JBGTLS010000476.1:0-5251 GCA_041744015.1 Cryomorpha sp.
AATTTGATCAAACTGGCCGAAGATTACCACAACACGGTTTGCCAGGATGAAGAATGTATTATTTATGAAAAAAAACAGCCGTTCCTGAAAATTAATCCGGAAGTGGTTTTTGGTGTCATCAATTTCGCAAACACTGTTGAACTGATTGATCAATACTATTTGCAGGGTGGTGTAATTGCAAATATTTGGATGCCCCGAACCAATGAGAAAATTTATATCCGAACAGGGGTTCTGTATGCCGAGGTGGAAAATACGGATGCCGAAAAGTTTATTTACCTAAAAGTTCCTGTCCATGTGGGATATATGGCACCACAGACCTACAGAATCAGACCTTCCATTTCCATCGGGTTGATCTCACCATCGTATGCAGGCGGGGTTGCGGTGAGATTGAATAAAAGTGTTCATGTTGGTGTCCAGAGCTGGGTAAACTTTAAGTCTAATCATGTGCTTTGGATTCCGTCAGAACTTTATAATTATTCTTTTTTGGGGAATTTATACGTTCAATTTTAAGGGATTTTTTTTGGCATTTCACAAAAAAAAACCGCCAGTGTATGGCGGTTTTCCTTTCTATTTGCTGACCCTAAAATTTAATTGATTTTCAACTTCTTTCAGGTGCCAGTTTCCACGTGGCTGGTGAACGCCATAAACTTGAAAGCAACAGTTCCTTCATAAAAAGAAATTCTTTGGGGATCCGGTCGTACGCTTTTTCAAAAAGCTCGTTGTGACCTGACATTTCCATTTTCCAGGCCTCGCGGTCAATGAGCATGATTTCTTCAAACTGCTCTGCGCTGAAGTTTTCCAGACCTTCCCAATTCATATCCTGATATCGCGGCCTCCAGCCTATGGGGCATTCTATGGCAGCCGTTTCGCCTTTACAGCGTCCGATGATCCACTGAAGGACCCGCATGTTTTCACCAAAACCCGGCCAGGCGAATTTTCCTTCGGCATTTTTGCGAAACCAGTTCACACTGAATATCCGCGGTGGGTTGGGCAGGTTGCGACCAAAGTCGAGCCAGTGATTGAAGTAGTCGGCCATGTTGTAGCCCATGAAGGGCAACATGGCGTATGGGTCGCGGCGCACCTTGCCGACTTCTCCAAAAGCTGCGGCAGTCATTTCTGATCCCATTGTCGCTGCCAGGTACACTCCAAAGTTCCAGTTGAAAGCCTGGTGAACCAATGGAATGGTGGTGCTGCGTCGACCTCCAAAAATAAATGCTGTGATGGGCACGCCTTCGGGTTTGTCCCAGTCGCTGTCGATCACCGGATTTTGATAGACCGGCGCGGTAAACCTGCTGTTGGCGTGGGCCGCAGGTTTGTCGCTGTTTTTGTCGTAAAGTTTGCCGTGCCAGTCGGTGAGTCCGTCGGGGATTTCGTCTGTCATGCCTTCCCACCACACATCTCCATCAGCTGTAATGGCCACATTGGTAAATATGGTGTTCTCACGAATACTTTCCATCGCGCTGGGATTGGTTTTGTAGTTGGTGCCCGGTGCCACCCCAAAGTAACCGGCCTCGGGATTGATGGCATACAGCCGTCCGTCTTCCCCTTTGTGTATCCAGGCGATATCGTCGCCTACCGTGGTCACTTTCCAATCGTTGAGTGCTTCGGGCGGAATCATCATGGCGAAATTCGTTTTGCCACAGGCGCTTGGGAAAGCCGCAGCCACGTAGTGTTTTTCTTGGTCAGGACTTTCCACACCCATGATGAGCATGTGCTCGGCGAGCCATCCCTCTTCACGGCCCATGGCACTGGCGATTCGCAGAGCGAAGCATTTTTTGCCCAGAAGGGCGTTGCCACCGTATCCGCTGCCATAACTGATGATCAGGCGCTCATCGGGAAAGTGACTGATGTATTTCACAGTCGGATTGCAGGGCCATTTTACATCCTGTTGTCCTGGTTCGAGCGGTGCTCCGAGGGTGTGTATACACTTCACAAAATCGTCACCCATCAATTCCATGGCTTTAGCGCCCATGCGGGTCATGATTTTCATATTTACCACAACATATTCGCTGTCGGTCACCTGCACGCCGTAACGTGAAAGGGGAGAACCCAGCGGACCCATGCAAAACGGAATCACATACATGGTGCGGCCCTTCATACTGCCTTTGGTGTAGCGGTCGAGCGTTTGTTTCATTTCCTCGGGGTCCATCCAGTTGTTGGTGGGGCCTGCATCTTCCTTGCGCCGGCTGCAGATATAGGTTCGGTCTTCCACCCTTGCCACGTCGCTCGGATCGCTGAAACAGGCAAAGCTGTTGGGTCTTTTTGATTCGTTGAGTTTAATAAATGTTCCTTTGTCCACGAGCTGTTGGCACATGGAATCGTATTCTTCCTGGGAGCCATCGCACCAGTGGATCTTATCGGGATTGAAGTGATCGATCAGGCTTTCTGCCCAGATGTGTACCGAAGTTTTTAATTGAGGGGTCATCGTTTAATTGTTTTTTATTTGGCGATTTAAAGATAGGCTTATCTCCTTATGGTAAATATGATAAATGTCAGTTCCACGTAAGTTTCTGGAATTATTATGCCTTTTATTTAAGCTTTTCGGCTTGCGCCAAAAGAGTAGATGGGTATGGCTGTTTTCGGGAAAACTGATTCTTTGCCTACGAATTATTCAGAAAGCCAAATCATCATATAAAGAAAGGATAGCAGTAGGTTGTCGCATGAGATTGCTGTATTTTTGCAACCTTAAATCGTACCTCCTTGTTTCTTCCCATTGTAGTAGCCATGTTGTGGAGCATTTCGCCTTTTGGTGAAGCAAAGGTTGGTATTCCTTATGCGATCATCAATGATGTGAATATTTACCTCGCTTTTCTGGTCTGTTTTGGGGCGAATGTGCTTGTTTATCCGGTCATGAATTTTTTTCTCGACAACATCAACCGCTATTTTTTCCGATGGCGGTTTTATAAAAAATCTGCTGTTTATATTGGGCGGAAAGCTAAAATCGGGGCGGGGAGCAGCGTTCAGAAATACGGTTTTTGGGGACTTTTGATTTTTGTCATGGCACCCATACCCGGCACCGGCGTATATGCGGGTACGATCGCAGCATATCTTTTCGGCATCGAAAGAAAACGCGCTTTTATGGCCAATACGATCGGCATCTTTTTCTCCTGTGTGATCGTTTGGACCATTACGGTGTTTGCCACCGATGAGATTTCCCTTCCCTGGGCTTATTTGCCCTGATTTGTGCATCGGAACATTTAGTTGTAAAATGCCGGTTTTCTTCAGTTGCTTTGGAATAATTTTGATTCATTGAGGAATCACCACCCACACGACCGTATTTTCCTCTGTACGGTATTCCCCATCGGCAAATATCAAAGTTCCTGGCCCACGTTTTTCCCCGGAAGGGGCCACCAACACGCCAGCGGAAACAATAGCGGGATACCCGGCCAAATCCATCAGCTGAAACGATTCATAAGGCATTTCAAAAACGAGGAATTCATCAGATGCATATACCGGTGAAATTTTCGGGAGGAGAATTGGCTCCCCCGCTCCGGTCTTTTCCACACCGATCAGCAGCAGGGGCATGGAGTCAATAACGGCGAACCTGTGCAGAAAGGGCGTTCCACTTTCGTAAAAATCGCTGCCTATCCAGCCTGTTGGTATGGTGGCAGTCCGGCTTTTTCCGTTTGTTTCATCAAGCCACACCTCCGTGCCCGAAACTGTGAGATAACAGATTGGATTTCGGTGAAAATGAAGAGATGTGGTATCTCCTTGACTGGCCTCCACCCGAAGATAACGCAGGCCACCGAAGGTGAGTATGGGCGTATGAAAAGGTTCTTCATGTACGTCGGGATATTGGGCGAATAATCCCAATCCCTGCAGCATCATCACCAATAGAAAACCTCCCCTCAACATGTTCATTCGCGGCTGTGGCCGGCAAAATTAGCAATTCCTCCCGATTAACGCTGTTTGAGAATTTTTCGCACTTCTTCCGTTCCATCCGCAAAATAGATTCGCAGAAAATAGACACCCTCATTGAGTTGATTCATATCTAGCTGTTGTTTCTGTGCTTCAGCAGCGGTTACGGAGCGCAATACTTTTCCTGTAAGGTCGTGAAGTTCTGCCTTTTGGATAGAATTGGTAGTGACAATATTCAGTACATCAGCCACTGGATTGGGGAACAGGCTAATGCCCGGTTCGGGCTGTGTGGTATGGAGCGCACCGGAAACATGAAGTGTCAGGTTCGTGCTATTGGAGTCAGCACGGATGCAGGTTTCCGCATCATCGCTGATATATGCCTCAAAGCTGATCTGATGATTTCCACCTGAATAAACCCCCAGGTTGATCGTATCCATATACGTTTGTAAAGCTGTGAGCGGACCTGAATAGTAACAGGCTTCCACGACAGTTTCTCCCGCATCATGGGTCAGGGTATAGCCCAAATAGGTGCCTTGGCCAGGAGTCGTCACGGTGGTGGCGAGATACACCGTATCACTTGTGGTAGGATTTTCAGGAAAAATAGTAACGGAATCTATGTAAGGACAACATTGAGCAAGAATCGACTCGTTGGGAAACAAGCATCCAAAGCCAATCAGAAATATCCAGAGGTAAATTTTTTTCATAGGTTGCTGTTTTCAAAGTTAATGATCAATTGGCGTGCCGAAAAGTGAGAAAAAAACCCCGCATACTTCCTAAAAAGTACACGGGGTTCACCACCTGCCTAAAACAGCCGTTTATTTCGCTATGATCAATTTTTGAAAATAATGGGTATCACCCTGTTGAATGCGCAGCACGTACGTACCAGATCGCAAATCAGAAGTGTTCACCTGAGAAAATTGATTTTGAATTTGTTCCTGTTTCACCAATTTTCCATTGATATCATACACCATCAGGTAAGTGGTGCGGGTCAGGTCTTCACCAAATGTGATATTCACAAAGTCCGTTGCGGGATTGGGACCTATGTGAATGTTGTAGTCGGCCGCCTGCAGATATTCCACACCAACGGTGGAAGGTATGAGCACTGCATTGATCACGTGCACCACACCATTGTCGGCTTGTAAATCTGCCACGGTTACCATGGCATTGTTGATCATAACATTACCGCCGCTGATGGTGACCACGATGTTTTCAGTCTGTAATGTGGCCAGAAGAAGTCCATCAGTTAAATCTCCTGACATGACCTCTGTATTCAATACGTGATACAAAAGCACCTGGGAAAGTTGGCCAGACGGATCATTGGTAAGCGCTTCTACCAGATCCGGAGAGAGCAGGGCAAAAGCGGCATCGGTGGGAGCGAAGACGGTAAAGGGCC